>JBFXJV010000459.1:0-2965 GCA_050174515.1 Methylocystis sp. | reverse complement strand
TCTTCGCCGAGCATGCCCTGGAACTTGAAGCCGAAATCATAGCCTTCGGCCTTGGGATCGAGCGGGCGCTGGACAGTCAACACGGCGCCGTTGAAAGTCGGCCAGTTGGCGCGGTCCGTATAGAGAAGGCCCCAGTTGAGCTTGTTGAACGTCTGATTGAAATTGATGGCAACGCCGCCTTCAACGTAGCCGTCGATTGTCACCGAGTCGATCCAGGCGGGCGGAGGCGGAGCCACGGCAGGGCCTTTGACGATCTTACCGTTGGACGCGACCGCCGGAGGGGGCGCCGGTTGATTCTCCTCAATCAGAGTTGGATCGACCTCCAGCAGCTTTGACTGAGCGTGAGCGGCGCTCGTGATGCTGGTTGCCAGTGCTAGTGCGGTCACGCTCGAAAGATAGTACCATTTCATTGCAGAGAACTCCGGCTGGAGGCGAAATCTGTTTGATATCACTCGCAACCTGAATTCCTTTCAAGATTAAGGTCCGCGCATCTGCCTATTTGGTAGGCAAAAACGGGCTAGATGAAAATTTGTTCTAATGACTGTGGCTGCAATGTCACATTTTTTTGGGTCGCCAATGGCCATCCGTTGATTTCACAGGGCCCGGCTTGTTCAAAACATGACAACCAATGTTCGTTTTATGCCGAATCAGCGCGATTGGCTCGTTGAACGACACTTGTCGATGCTCAAGCGTCGCCCTTTTTAAAAGATGCGTGGCGACGGCCTGGCCGCGACGCCAGGCCTACGGAAAAGGAAGAGCGACATGGCGGAAGAGGGGCGCGAGCAACCGGAGGGTCCCGACTTCTCGCAGGGCGTCGCTCCCCAGGACATCTCGGACGATCGTCCATTGCTCGGTCATGTGGCCGGCGAGGGGGCCGTCATGGCGCGGCAGGGCGACGCTTTTTTCGTGATCGGCGCCCATTGCACCCATTATCACGGGCCATTGGCCGAAGGGCTCGTGGTGGGCGGTTCGATCCGTTGTCCCTGGCACCACGCCTGTTTCAGCCTCCGCAGCGGTCGCGCCTTGCGGGCGCCGGCCTTTGATCCCTTGCCGCGGTGGCGGGTCGAGCAGGCGGACGGCAAGGTTTTCGCCCGCGAAAAGCTGCAAGTTCCAGCGCCGGCCGCGCATAAGCGCTCCGCCCAACCGCGCAGCGTCGTCATCGTCGGCGGCGGGGCGGCGGGATTCGCCGCCGCGCAGATGTTGCGGGCGGAGGGCTATGACGGAATCCTGGAGCTGATCAGCGCGGATATGGCCGCGCCCTACGACCGGCCCAATCTCTCCAAGGACTATCTGGCGGGAACCGCCCGGCCGGATTGGCTGCCTCTGCGCGATCCGGCATGGTATCGGGACAATGGCGTCCAGCTGCGTCTGGGCTGCCGCGTCGACTCGCTCGAGCCGGGAGGCAAGCGCCTGACGCTCGCAGACGGCGCGACGCTCTCATATGACGCATTGCTGATCTCGACAGGCGCCTTTCCGACGAAGTTGCCGACCCCGGGCGCCGATCGAAGCCACGTTCACTATCTGCGCTCGCTCGCCGATTCCGACCGTCTCATCGCCGCCTGCGCCGGGGCGCGCCGCGTCGCCGTGATCGGCGCGAGCTTCATCGGGCTTGAAGCGGCGGCGTCGCTGCGCGCCCGCGGTCTCGACGTGCATGTCGTCGCGCCGGAGGAGATCCCGATGGCGCGCATTCTCGGACCTGAAATCGGCGCACATGTGCGGAAGCTGCATGAGCGCCACGGCGTCGTCTTCCATCTCGAGGATACGGCGACCGAAATCGGCGAACGCACGCTGACCTTAAAAAGCGGCGCGATCATCGAGGCCGATCTCGTGGTCATTGGCGTCGGCGTCAAGCCGGATCTCTCCCTCGCCCAGTCCGCGGGCCTTGCCATGGACCGCGGCGTGCTCGTCGACGAATATCTCCAAACCAGCGCGCCCGACGTTTATGCGGCCGGCGACATCGCGAGCTGGCCCGACAAAATTACCGGCGAGCGGATTCGCGTCGAGCATTGGGTGGTGGCGGAGCGTCAGGGTCAGACCGCGGCGCGCAACATTCTTGGCCGCAAGGAAAAATTCGAGGCGGCGCCCTTTTTCTGGAGCCAGCACTACGACCAGACGATCTCCTACGTCGGCCATGCCGCCTCATGGGACCGCCTCGACATTTCAGGCGATCCCTCAGCCGACTGCGTCGTGTCTTACTTTAAGGACGACAGGCTGCTCGCGGTCGCGACCATCGGTCGAGACCTCGACAGTCTTCGCGCCGAAGCCGCTTTTGAATCGCGCATTGGCGCCGAGGCGCCGGAAGCGATCGAATAGCGCCGCGCGCTATTCGAAACGTCCGCAGGCGTGGCCAAGCATGGTGTAGACCTTGCCGGCGTCTCCGGTCAGCAGATCGAGCGCTTTCGAGCCGTCGCGATCTTTGCGGCTCGTCTCGACGAGCAGATCCTCGAAATGTTTGATGTAGTGATCCGCCGTCGCGCGAAATTCCTGATCCGTGCGATAGCGGCGTCTGATTTCCTCGAAGGTCTGAAGGCCTTGCGGCGTATAGAGGCGCCGACCGAAAAGTCCGCCCTTCTCGCCGCGCTGATAACGCCGCCAGACTTCGGTGACGGCGGCGCTGTCGATCATCCGCGCGATTTCGAGCGTCAGACTGTCCAGCGCGCCGGCGCCGGTCAAAGACCGCGCCGGACGCGGCGGCTGCGCGGCATCGTCGGAAGAGGCGCGCGCCAGCAGGTCGCTCAGCCATCCGCCGTTTGGCTGGCGGCTCGGCAGATTTTGCGCGCCGGCGCGCGGCGCTGCGACTTCCCTGCGCGCGGGCTGCTCCAACGAGGCGCGGCGGGGCGAGTAAGCGCTCGGTTCGACAGCGTCACGGGCTCGGCTCGAACGCGCAACGATGTCGGTGAGTTCGTTCAGCGCCTTCACCTGATCGCCAACGACCCGCCGCAGCGTCGCCGCTTGCTCCGCCGCT
>JBFXJV010000458.1:0-2976 GCA_050174515.1 Methylocystis sp. | reverse complement strand
GCTCACCGCGTCGAGGCGATCCGGCGACCATTTCGGACGCCGGTCCTTGTCGATGATCGCGGCGCGAATGCCTTCATAGAGATCGTGAGTCTCAAGCATCCGGCAGGCCGCCTTGAATTCATTGGTCAGACAGGTTTCGAGATCGGAAGCCTGCGCGGCGCGCTGCAGCAATGCGCGGGTGACTTTCAGCGCCGTCGGCGACTTCGATTCAATTTCCGCCGCCACGCGTAGGGAGAACGCCGATCCTTCGTGCGCGAAAGCCGCGATTACATCCGCGATCTTCTCATGCGCCGTCGCTTCAGCGAGCAGTCGCCTCTGCTGCGAGAGGGGGCCGTCATCGCTTTGGCGCGCGAGAGGCCGCAGCACGGCGTCGACATCCTCGGGGCGCGCGATCGTCGAGAGTTCTGTGATCAGGCGCTCGACATCTTCCGAATGGATCATGAGATCGGCGAGACCCGCTTCGATGGCGTCGGCCGCCGTCACCGACGCCGCAGACAGCGCCATGTAGAGACCGATCGCGCCCGCGCGCGAGAGAAGCCAGCTTGCGCCCACGTCGGGAAAGAATCCGATGCCGACCTCAGGCATGGCGATTCGGCTGCGCTCCGTAACGATCCTGCGGTTGCCATGCGCGGAAATTCCGACGCCGCCGCCCATGACGATCCCATCCATCAAAACGACATAAGGCTTGGGAAATGAGGCGATGCGGGCGTTGAGTTCATATTCCTCGCGCCAGAAGTCGGCGAACCGCCGCTTCTGCGAGCCCGCCAGCTCATAGAGAATCCGCACGTCGCCGCCGGCGCACAGACCGCGATCCCCAGCGCCCGTGACGAGCACGGCGCTGACGCCATCGTCGTCGCCAAATTCGTCGAGCGCGCGCCGAAACGTCCGCGCCATCGGCAGAGTCAGCGTATTGAGCGCCTCTGGCCGGTTGAGGAGAATGCGTCCGAGGCGACCCTCGCGCGAAGCGATAAGATCCATGATTACTTCAAAAGCGCGCGTGCGATGATGACGCGCATGATTTCATTCGTTCCTTCGAGAATCTGATGGACGCGCAGGTCGCGAACGATTTTTTCGATTCCATATTCGCTCAAGTATCCATAGCCGCCATGCAGCTGCAGCGCCTCATTGGCGACTGCGAAGCCGGCGTCGGTGACGACCCGCTTCGCCATCGCGCAGAGCGTCGTGGCGCCGGGAGCCTTCGCGTCGAGCGCCGCCGCCGCGCGCCACAGAAAGGTGCGCGAAACTTCAAGCTGCGTGGCCATGTCCGCGAGCCGAAACTGCAAAGCCTGGTATTGATCGAGCGCGCGTCCGAACGCGTTGCGGCCGCTCATGTAGCGCAAAGCGTGGTCGAAGGCCGACTGCGCGCCGCCGAGTGAACAGGCGGCGATGTTCAGACGTCCGCCGTCGAGCGCCGCCATCGCGATCTTGAACCCGTCGCCCTCCTCCCCGATAAGATTTTTTACCGGCACGCGGCAGTCATCGAAGATGACGGCGCGAGTCGGCTGAGCGTTCCATCCCATCTTACGCTCGAGCGCGCCGAAACTCAGGCCGGCCGTTCCGCCTTCGACGATAAGGGCCGATATGCCTTTTGGGCCCGGCTCTCCGGTTCGCGCCATGACGATGTAGAGATGATCGTCGCCGCCCGCGCCGGCGCCCGAGATGAACTGTTTCGCGCCATTCAATACATAGTGATCGCCGCGCTGCGTCGCATAGGCGCGCAGCGCCGCCGCGTCCGATCCGCTCCCAGGCTCCGTCAGGCAGTAGCTCGACAGAACTTCCATCGTCACGAGCTTCGGCAGCCATTTGTCGATCTGGCGCTCGGTCCCGAAAGCGTCGATCAAACTCGCGCACATGTTGTGAATCGAAAGATAGGCGGCGATCGTCGGACAGCCCATCGCGAGCGCCTCGAAAATCAGCACGCCGTCAAGACGCCTCAATCCTGCGCCGCCTGACGCTTCCCGCACATTGATCGCCGCCATGCCCAGCGCCGCAGCGTCGCGCAACGCGTCTACAGGGAAGACATGCTCGCGGTCCCAATCGAGGGCGAATGGCGCGAGGCGGTCGCGTCCAAAATCTCGCGCCATCTCGCGGATGGCCTCCTGCTCGGCGCTCAATTCAGAATAGGATGACATGTCGCCATTCACCGCGATGGTTGGAGTAAATCTGTCGCGGCGCGGCCTTTTGACAAGGCGTTGGCGCTCATCATGGGTCGGCCGATCGATTGCATTTCGCGCCATAGGCCCGCGCGACGCGGCTTGCCGGCTCGCGATTGAGTTGTGCACAGGCAAAGGCCCCAGCCGCCAGGAGTCGCTCGAGCGATACGCCGGCTTCAATGTCCATTCGCTGCAGCATATAAACGACATCTTCGGTCGCGACATTTCCCGCGGCGCCAGGCGCAAAGGGACATCCGCCGAGGCCGGCGACCGAACTGTCGACGACGCCGACCCCAACCTCGAGGCAAGCGAAAATATTGGCGAGCGCCTGGCCGTAAGTATCGTGAAAATGCACCGCAAGTTTTTCGAACGGAACGACGCGCGCCACGCGTTCGACCAGCCGGCGCGCTTGCAGCGGCCCGCCCACGCCGATCGTATCGCCGAGCGAAACTTCGAAGCATCCCATCTCCAGGAGAGCGCCGGCGACCGATGCGACCGCGACGCCATCAACCGCTCCTTCGTAAGGACAGCCCAAAACGCAGGAGACATAGCCGCGCGCCAAAACGTCGTGGCGGCGCGCCTCTGCGACGACTTCGGCGTATCGTTCGAGACTTTCCTCGATCGAACAGTCGATGTTGCGCTTGGAGAAGGTCTCGGAAGCCGCGGCGAATACGGCGATCTCCTTCGCTCCGGCCGAGAGGGCGTCAAAGAGTCCGCGAAGGTTTGGAACGAGCACGGCGAGCCGCAGATCTTTTTTCAAGACCAGCGCGAGCGTTTCGTCCGTATGCGCCATTTGCGGCACGGCCGCCGGCGAGACGAAGCT
>JBFXJV010000457.1:0-2989 GCA_050174515.1 Methylocystis sp. | reverse complement strand
TTTCGCATAAGCGCGTCGAGCGCGTTGACGCCCCTGGGCGCCACAAAACGCAGATGCAGGCGCTTCGGCTTCTCGATATAGGCGGAAACCGCTTCCGCGAGGCGTTTCGCGTTTGCGCCATTGCCGCCGAGCGCGGCGATCGCCGCCGTTACGGCCTTGGCGTAATCCGTCCGCGCTTTTTCGACCGACGTCTTTTGCTCCTTGGCCTCCAGAGCGAGCATGCGATCGACAAGACCCTCGCCTTCGAGCGTGAGATCGACCGATTTGATCGACGTCGCCAGCATCGCCGCGCGCGAAACGATAGGCGAAGACGAGAACGCCGCGCGCGGCACATTGCCGAAGAGCGCCGAGAGGCGCGCCGCGCCCATGTTTTTCCCGTCGATCGCGACAGGCCCCAACGCCGCTTCCGACGTTTTCTCGCGCCATTCGCCGGCGGCGAGACCGGAGAGCGTGAGATCGCGATAGCCGAGCGCCAAAAAATGCGCCGTCGTCTGGGTTTCGCCGCGAGCCGCAAGATCAATGCTCAATTTGTCGATGCGGCTCGAGAATTTCGTCGGCGTCGTTTCGAGAAAATTCTCAAAACTGGCGTTTGCGTTCTCTACGCTGAATTTGATCCGCGCCGTTCCGCCGGCCTTGGGTTCGGGCAGATCAACGGCGACGCCGCGCATGTCGAAACGCGCCAATCTCGGATAGGCGCCGCCCTGCAAAACCGGCGCGAGCCGCAAATCATTCAGCCCGATTCGCTTCATCGACAGATTGCCGCCGTCCGACGCCGCGAGCGAAAAATCCTCAAGAAACATTTCTCCGGCGCCGGCGCCCGCCGCTTTGCGGACGCCGAAGCGCGCGGCCTTCGCCGTGAACGGCTTTGCCGCCGATTCGCCTTTGCCGGTCATCGCGACATGATCGACGTCGATCGATGCGGCTTCGAATGATTGAAGCGCGTCGAGGAGATCACGCATCAGCGCGGGATCGTCCTCGGGTTTTGACGGATCGAGTTTCGCGAACCGCTCGATGAGGCGCCCGGCGGGCGTCTGCAACGCGCGTCCGCGCACGCCGGCGATCTTCACGCGGCCCGTCGTCACGACGACATTCGCGCTCGCGTCTTCGAGACGCGTCGAGTCGACGACCTCCTCGTCGACCAACGGCTTCAGCGGCGCGTCGGCCTCATCGCGCATTGTTCCCAGCCGCGCGATTTCGACGAGATCGACGCCCTTCGCCTTGGAGACGCCCCAATGAACGCGCCGAACGCCGCCCTGCGCGGATTCAATCGTCTCTTCGCCGCCGTCGGCGCGCACGGTCGCGGCGCGCCCGGAAACGACATTCTCAAACACAAGCCTGCGATAGGCGGCGCGTTCGACGCGCGAATCATTGCGGCTTTCGCTCGACATCGCCGGAACGGCGATTCGCCGCGCCGAAACCCGCGCAAGCCGCGCCGCGACATTGGCGTCGCCGCTTAAGAACAGCTTGCTCAGTTCCGCAAACGGCAGGCTTGCGCCTTCGATTTCCATATGCGGGATTCGATAGGTCGTCGCGCCGAGCGTGACGACGATATTGTCGAGCGTCAGCGGCTTCTCGCCGGCGGCCTGCGCGGAAAATGCGACGCTCGCGAGAGATAGCGGCGTCACGACGCCGGCGAAGAGGAACCTGCGCATCGGAAAGCCCTGATGAGGCGGCGGCAAGAGAGGTCGCATGGGGCGCCTTGAAGGTAAAGAGGCGCGTGCTATCGTCGCAGCCCGCATTCGGCGCGACGCGGCGCGTGGCGGCGCGGCGGCGCCGTGATAGAGAGACGGCATGCGTCGACTCCTGCTCCTGCGTCATGGCAAGGCCGACCGGCATTCAGCCGGCGGCGATCGCGAACGTCCGCTCACCCGGAGAGGCATGGAGGACGCATGCCGGATGGGCGAGTTCCTGCGCGAGTCGAAGATTGCGCCCGACCTCGCCGTGGCCTCCAACGCCCGTCGGGCCAGGCAGACGCTCGACAGGGTGCTCGACTGCTTTAGCGGCCATGTCGTACATCTGATCGAAAATACGATCTATCTTGCGACCGTCGACCATCTGGTCGAGATTTTGCGTCAGACGCCGGACAAGGTCGGAACGCTGCTCGCCGTGGGCCATAATCCCGGCTTCGCCGAACTCGCGTCCTGGCTCGCCGGCTCGGGCGAGGCGGATGAATTGGCCGAGATGCGCGCTAAATTCCCTACGGCGGCGCTGGCGGTGCTTGATTTCGAGATCGATCGCTGGACGGAGGTCCGCCGAGGCGGGGCGCGCCTCATGCGCTTCGTGACGCCGGGCATTCTGCGGGGCGAGGCGACGGAAGACCCCGACTGACTTAAGTTCGGAACCCTTTGACGGATGGCCATGCTGATCGAAGCGCTCCTGACGATGCTGGCCGTGGCGGCGCCTCAAAAGGCGCCGGCAATGTTCGCTGCGCCGGCGTCGATCCTGGCGACGACGCCCAGCCCCGCCTACCGGCCGGAGGCGCGCGCCGTGGACAATTGGCGAATCGAGAGCGCGCTGGCGCTGGAAATGGCGCCGGTCGCCGCGATCCGCCGCGCGGTCGGCGCCGAGCTGAGCGAGCCGGCCCGCTGCGTCAAGCTCAATAATTACTGGTGCATCAAGAGCGCCGGGTGGAGCGGCGAAATCGCCGCCGATTCGGACGGCCATGTCGCATTCGCCTCGGCGGAGGAGGGGGCCGCCGTCGCGGCGCTGCTGCTGCGCCGCTATTATGTCGATTATAAGCGGCGCAGCGCGCGCGCCATTGTTGAACGCTGGGCGCCGGCGCAATGTTCGCTTCGCCTCGCGACGCCCAGTCGCAGCGCGACGGCGGCCTTCCTCGGCCGGCGGGCGGGGAAAGCCGGTACGGCGCGCATGCCGCCGCGGCGCATCGCGACGACCGGCCGCGCGCCGCGCGGCATTCAGATCTCGCTGCGCGCCCGTGGGCTGGCGTCGCATGGACGCGGCGGGGGTGACCGGACAATGGCGGGCCGAC
>JBFXJV010000456.1:0-2993 GCA_050174515.1 Methylocystis sp. | reverse complement strand
GCAGCGCCTGCCGGTCGGCGACCGGAATCTGATAATAGTCGGGATGGATTTCGGCGAAGGCGAGAAAGCCGTGACGGTTTCCGCCATAATCAACGAAGGCGGCCTGAAGGGACGGCTCTACGCGCGTAACTTTCGCGAGATAAATATTGCCGCGCAGCGGTTTTTTGTCAGCAGCCTCGAAATCAAATTCCTGAACGCGGTTTCCGCGTAGAACGACTACGCGGGTCTCCTCCGGGTGGGAGGCGTCGATGAGCATTTTATTAGCCATGGGGAACTCTTCTGCGGCGCCGCGCGCAATGACGCCGACGGGGCAAGCCTGAGTCCGGGTGGGGACTCGGCGACCGCTCTTTGGCGCAGCCTTAAGGCGCGAACGCTTGTTGTGAGGATAAGGGAGACAGGCCTGAAGCCTGCGATA
This sequence comes from Methylocystis sp., assembly GCA_050174515.1. Classification (GTDB taxonomy): domain Bacteria; phylum Pseudomonadota; class Alphaproteobacteria; order Rhizobiales; family Beijerinckiaceae; genus Methylocystis. The sequence goes on along the minus strand of JBFXJV010000456.1, from coordinate 2,578 downwards.
CGCTGGCCGGCGCGCGCGCCGGCGGGAAGAGGAAGCGCGTCACGCCCCGCTCCCCGGAATTGACGAACGAGCCGAGAGGCCATGCTTTTGGCGAAACCGCGCCCCGCCGCGCGGACAAGCCGCTCGGAGAAAAGGCCTTTACAGGCGCCTGTCACGGTCCTCGCCATTAGATCGTCAAAAAACCTTTCGCGACGCCTTGGGGCGGCGATCAAACGTCGCAGCCTGCGCTGGGCGGCGCGACGGAAAGATGTCAACTGTCCCGAAATTCCGCTGGCCCGATTTGACGGCCGCACCGCGCGGCAATTTTCGCGCCACAGAATTCCGCAGCCTTCACCCTACATATCGATCGGGTTCGGCCGGCGCAAGCGCCGCCTCGGCTATTCACCAAAAAATTGGCGGAGAAAGTGTCCCCGAGGCGGCGGCTTTCAGATAAGCTAACGATGCGTTAAGGGCGCTCTTTCTAAAGTGGCGGTCGCCGGACCGCCTTAAGGACCAACGTGAGCAGGATCGCTTTGCGCGCAGGGGCCAAACGATTGTTTATTCTGGCGCTCGCGGTCGCCGGCGGGCTCGCGCAGGCCGCAGCGGCCGAAGAACGGCAGCAGGAAATCTCTGCGCTCACCGCCCGGATCGAGGCGCTTCCCGATCGCTCCCGCCTGCTCTTCGATCTCACCGGCCTGCCGCCCGTGACCGCCTATCCGGTGGCGAATCCGCCGCGCATCATCGTCGATCTGCCCCAGGTGCTCTTTCGCCTGGAGGCGAACGCGGGCCTGTCGCCAAGAGATAAACTCATAAAATCATACCGTTATGGCATGTTCGCGCCGGGACGCTCGCGCGTCGTGATCGATCTCGCGGTTCCGGCGAAAATTCTCAAGGCGGACAGCGAACCGGCGCCAAGCGGCCCGAGGCTTGTCATCGAACTCGCGCCGACCAGCGCCGCGCATTTCGCCGCCACCGCCGAGCAGGCCCGCCGCAAGCCCGCCGACCCGACGCCGATATTGCCGCCGCAGGCGGTCAAGGCGTCCGCGGATAAGCCGATGGTCGTCATCGATCCGGGCCACGGCGGACTCGACATGGGCGCGACCGGCAAGCACGGCGAGCTCGAAAAGGACGTCGTGCTCGAATTCGCGCTGGCGCTGCGCCAAAAGATCGAGGCGGGCGGCCGCGCGCGCGTCCTGCTGACCAGGGACCATGACATGTTCCTGCCGCTCGCCGAGCGCGTGCGAATCGCCCGCGAAAACAATGCGTCGTTGTTTGTCTCGGTGCACGCCGACACGCTCGCCGCCGCCCACGTCGAAGGCGCGACCGTCTACACCGCCTCGGAGCGCGCATCGGACGCCGAAGCGGCGCGGATGGCGGAGAAGGAGAATCTCGCGGATCAGGCCGCCGGCCTCGAAAGCAGCTCGGACGCCGACGAGGTTGGAGACATTTTGTTTGAACTGACGCGGCGAGAGACCCGCTCCTTCAGCCGCCAGTTTTCGCATTCGCTGATTTCTTTTTGGAAGGAGGTCGGCGCCATCAATAAGAACCCCAACCGCTCCGCGGGCTTCGTCGTGCTCAAGGCCTATGACGTTCCATCGGTCCTGCTCGAGCTCGGATATCTCTCGAGCGACAGGGACCTCGCCCGGCTGACCTCCCAGGAATGGCGCGAACGCGCGGCGCAAAAAACCGCCGAAGCCGTCGACGTCTTTATCAGCAAGCGCAGCCGGGAGGCGCGGGCGCCGGCCGATGATCATGCCGGCGCGGCGCGCCCACAATAAAACACAAAATAGCGGCACATGGAGACCGTCGCGACGCACGACCGCCCGGGCGTCGCAGGCGCCGAACACGCTAATGCGACGCCAAATATTTTGCTTTGCGGATAAACGCCGCCGGCGTCGCGGCAATTCGTGACCGTCGGCGTTCGCTTACTCTGGGCTGGCCACCGACGCCGAAACCCGCCAAACGGCGGAATGATGCAAAGGGGCGTTGTTTAAAGAAGGCGACGCAAAACGCGCAATCGCTCACTATATCTGAGCCGGAGAAACCGGCTGCGCGCCGGCCGGGACCCTTCCCCCGGCGTGGCGAAATCGTATCCAACATCGGAACCGCTAGCCGACGCCCCGCGCCGGCCGCTCTAAGGGTGATATTTCATGCGAATGCTCGCAAGGTTTTTGGGCTTCGTCTTCGCGACCGCGACGATTCTCTTCCTTATCGGGTCGATCGCCGCCGGGGGACTGATCTACTATTTCTCCAAGGACCTGCCCGACACTGAGCAGCTGCGCAATTACGAGCCGCCGGTGACGACCAGACTTCATGCCGGCGACGGCTCGATTCTGGCCGAATATTCACATGAGCGCCGGCTGTTCCTGCCGGGCTCCGCCATTCCGCAAATGGTGAAGCAGGCGTTCATTTCGGCCGAAGACAAGAATTTCTACAATCACATCGGCGTCGACCCTGAAGGCGTGATGCGCGCCGTGACCGTGCTCGCGCAGGGCGGACGCCATATGCAGGGCGCGTCGACCATCACGCAGCAGGTCGCCAAGAACTTCCTTGTCGGCAATGAACGCTCGATCGAGCGCAAGGTTCGCGAGGCGCTGGT
>JBFXJV010000455.1:0-3005 GCA_050174515.1 Methylocystis sp. | reverse complement strand
CGATACGGCGCGCTCACGAAGATCGTTCGAAAGAGGTCGAGCCATCAGATGCTGGCCTCCATCCCAGCCAGCATCTTGAATCACAATCCAAACCAAATGGGAATCCCACTCGATTCAGCTAAAACGGCAAACGCTCTAGATTCCCGGTCAGGCCTTCGGCCTGCCGGGAATGACAATATCCGAGCGAACCGATCAGGCGGAATTCGTATGCGGCCCAACCCTCCGCGTCGGCGCGCGCATCGTGACAAGCTCTTCGGCCATCGTCGGATGCACCGCCATGGTTGCGTCAAAATCGCCCTTCGTCGCGCCCATGCGTAGGGCGATCGCGACGAGTTGCGCCATCTCGCCCGCCTCGGGACCGAAAATATGCGCGCCCAGCACGTGCCCCTTCGCGCCATCGACGATAAGTTTCATATAGACGCGCTCGCCGCGTCCCGAGAGCGTTGCACGCATCGGCCGAAATTGTGTCTCATAGACGTCGATCTCGCCATGCCGTGCGAGCGCCTGGGCTTCGGTCAGTCCGACCGTGCCGATTTCGGGCGTCGTGAACACTGCGCTCGGCGTATGCTCATAATTGATCGCCGTCGGCGTCGCGCCGAAGACGCTGTCGGCGAAGGCTTGCCCTTCGCGAATGGCGACGGGCGTGAGATTGATGCGATCGGTGACGTCGCCGACCGCGTAAATCGATTCGACATTGGTGCGCGAATATTCGTCGACCGCCACCGCGCCATTCTCGCGCAAGGCGATGCCCGCCGCCTCCAACCCGAGATTTTGCGTCATCGGCCTGCGCCCGGTCGCCACCAGCAGGCAATCGACCGTCAGCGGCGCGCCGTCGCTCATCTCGACTTCGAGACCGCCGACGCATTTCGTCACGCGCGTCGGCAGCACGCCGGCGCGATGTTCGACTCCCGCCGCCTTGAGCGCATCGGCAAGGCGCGAGCGCAGATCGTCATCGAAGCCACGCAGCGGCAGATCGGCGCGATAAGCGAGATCGACCTTCGCGCCGAGCCGCGCGAAGACGCTCGCGAATTCGACGGCGATATATCCAGCGCCGACGATCAGCAGCCGCTGCGGGAATTTCGGCAGATCGAAAATCTCGTTCGAGGAAATGCCGAATTCGATGCCCGGAATATGCGGGACCAGCACCGGCGCGCCGCCGGTTGAGATGAGAATATGGCCGGCGCGGGCGGAGCGGCCGTTGGAGAAACGCACGCCGTTTTGATCGGTGAGCGTCGCCCGCCCGCGGATGAGCTCGACGCCGGAACTCGCCAGCGTTTCGGCGTAAAGGTTGGAGAGTCGCGTGATCTCCTTTTCCTTGGCGGCGACGAGCGCCGGCCAATCGAAAGAAACGTCGCCGACGCGCCAGCCAAAGCCGGCGGCGTCCGCGAATTCGTCACGGAAGCGGCTTGCGAGCACGTAAAGCTTCTTCGGGACGCAACCGCGAATGACGCAGGTGCCGCCGACGCGAAATTCCTCGGCGATCGCGACCTTCGCGCCATGGCTGGCGGCGACGCGCGCGGCGCGGACGCCGCCGGACCCCGCGCCGATGACGATAAGGTCGTAGTCGAAATTCATAGGTTGTCGCCTGATATGTTGCCGATGATGCGCACGCCCTCGGCGCCGGCGATGAAAATCGCGGTGGCGAGTCCGATGAACAAGCCGTGATCCACGACTCCGGGAATCGCCGACAGCCGGGCGGACAGGGCTTCGGGATCGCCGATCGCGCCAAAGGCGCAGTCGACGATGTAATGGCCGCCGTCGGTGATAAAGCGCTCGCCGGGCGCCGCTTCACGCATCATCAGCGGTCCGATAAGTCCGAGTCCTCGCGCGACCCGCTCGATTTGCAGCATCGTCGAGCGCGCGCCGAAGCGATCGATTTCGACCGGCAGCGGGAAGGCGCCGAGCGTGCGCACCTCTTTCGTCGCATCCGCGATGACGAACATGCGCGTCGACGCCGCGGCAACGATCTTTTCGCGCAGCAGCGCGCCGCCGCCGCCTTTGATGAGGCGCAGCGCGGAGTCAAATTCGTCGGCGCCGTCGATGGTCAGATCGAGTTGCGGCGTCTCGTCGAGCGTCGAGAGCGCGATCCCGAGGCTCTCCGCCTGCGCGCGGGTGCGCTCTGAGGTCGGCACGCAAAGGACGTCGAACCCGTCTTTGACTCGCGCGCCGAGAAGATCGACGAAGTGGGCCGCCGTCGAGCCGGTGCCGAGCCCCAGCCGCATGCCGTGTGTGACAGAGTCGAGCGCCGCGCGCGCGGCGGCGCGCTTCATGGCCTCGGCGGAAAGTGCGGTCATGCGGACATTCGCTTCGCTGCGTCGCCCGCCTATTTCGCCGGCGGCGTGCAGACCACCGAGGTTTCATTGAGCACGAAGCAGATCGACATCATGCCCGAGCGCAGATCCACGCGGAACACGCCGCCCTCGCCGGTATGGCGCGAAGCGACCAACGCATATTCGCTGAAGGCGCCGGCTCTTGCGCCCTCGCCCGGCGGGTAGCACAGCGTCACGCCGATCGCGGCGCCTTCTTTGAGGCCATATTGGCAGGCGCCGACCTCGCCATTGGATCGGTCGAGACGAAATACGCGATTGAGGTCGGTCTGCGGCGCCGCCAGAAATTCATAATTGGCGGCTGCGGCCGCCGACGCGCCACGTCCGGCAACGAAAGGGCCGGCTAAGACAAGCGCGCCGGCTGTGAAAACCGCAAGTCGCCCTATTAGGAAATGGCGCGTTCCACGCATAGCTGCGCTCCCTGTCGCGAATCGGTGGGGGCAGTTTACACGCTGAGCCTTCGTGGGCGGAGCCGGTAATTTGCGCGATCCGCCCCGCGCCGCTTGATCCGGGGCGGCGGCGCGTCTACGCCCTGACCCTATGACGATCCGTCCCCCTGTTCTGGTTTTCGACCTCGACGGCACATTGGCCGACACCGCCCCTGATCTCATCGGCGCGCTCAACATGCTGCTCCGGCGCGAGGGGCTGTCGCCGGTCGCTCTTGAGGTCGCCCGGCCG
>JBFXJV010000454.1:0-3017 GCA_050174515.1 Methylocystis sp. | reverse complement strand
TTGTGCAACGCCGCGAAATAGGCAAGCGAAAACAGCACGGCTCCTTCAATTTGTCGCAACGGCCTGAATATAGGAGCCGATTCGCGTCACAGCCCCGACCCGCGCCGCATTTTCGAACATGCGCGGCAATATGACGCCGTTCAACTCAGTCCTGCTTTCGCTCGCGTCCGGATATCGCTCCGGCGACTCGTCGAGGGCGAGCAGATCGACCGCCGCCCGCAATACGCAGGCCGGCTCGGAGTCGACGCGCAGCACCCCCAGGCCGCGCGCTTCGATCATCCCGCGGATCGAAGGATGGGGCCTTGCGATCAACCTGCCGTGGCGCGCTTCGAGCGCTACCCGGTCGTCGCCGACAAGGGCCGCGAAGACGCCGCGCGCGCGCCAGTCGGCGATGAGCTGCAGGGTCAGCGTGCTCTTGCCGGCGCCTGCGGGTCCGCGGAGCAACAGGCCAAATTCGCCCAGGACGAGGGCGTTGGCGTGCAGATAGACGGGCGCCTGCGGCGGCGTCATCGCGCCGCCGGCAGCCAAACGACGAAGCGGGCGCCAAGCACGATATCGCCGCGGCGCGGCCCGTCGGTGCCCTGCGGATGTGCGCGGGTGCGGTTGAGCGCGCGGATACGTCCGCCATGCGCCTCGATGATCTGACGCGAGATCGACAGCCCCAGTCCGGAATTCTGGCCAAATCCCTGTTCCGGCCGATCCGTGTAGAAACGCTCGAAGATGCGGTCGAAGGCGCCGTCGGGAATTCCAGGGCCGTCGTCGTCGACGATGATCTCAAAGCCCTCGAGCTGCTGGCCGCCAGGTCCGTTGGCGCGTTCCGGCCACAGCCGAACGCGCACGATTCCGCCGGGCTTCGAAAACGACCTGGCGTTGTCGATCAGATTGTTGAGCACCTGGCCGAGACGCGAGTCATTGCCCAGAACGCGCCAGGGGCCGCGCGACGGATCGTGCGGCGAAGGACGTATCGTAAGCTCGACCGCGACGCCGTCGCCCCGGTCGATGGCGCGCGCCACGTCGATGACAGTCCTCAAGGCGGCTGAAAGGTCGACGACGCCCATGTCGGCGCGGGCCAGCTCGGCGTCGAGTCGCGAGGCGTCGGAAATGTCGCTGATCAGGCGATCGAGCCGGCCAACGTCATGTTTGATGATGGCGAGCAGCCGGTCGCGCGACTCATCGGTCTTGGCGATCGGCAGAGTCTCGACGGCGCTGCGCAGCGAGGTGAGCGGATTCTTCAGTTCATGCGCCACGTCGGCGGCGAAATGCTCGATCGCGTCGATGCGGTTGTAGAGCGCCTTGGTCATGTCGCGCAGCGCGCCAGAGAGATGGCCGATTTCATCCGGCCGGTCCGAAAAATCCGGAATCTCCTGACGCGACCTTGCGCCGCGCCGCACGCGCTCGGCCGCCTCGGCGAGGCGGCGCATGGGTTCGGTGATGGTGTTGGTGAAGAACAGCGAAATCAACAGCATCACCCCGGCCGAGACCAGGAAGATGCGGATGATGCCCCAACGTTCGGCGACGATGATCGCGTCGATGTCGCCGCTCATCGTCGAGAGCAGCAGCGCGCCGCGCACCGAGCGGTAGCGCTGAATTGGAACGGCGACGGAAATGATGGACTCGCCTTTAGCATTGGCGCGAACCACCGAATGAATGCGCCCGCCAAGCGCGCTGCCGACCTCGGGATAGGCCTTGCCATTGCCCATGCCGATGTCCTCGTAAAGCGGCAGCTCCGGCCGATGCGACAGACGCTGCACAAAATTGAACGTCCGTTCGAGGAAAGACGAGGCGTCGAGCGTGGCGGGCGGGGCGCTCGGCGGCGGCAATTCGAAGCGCAGAATATTCGAGCGGCCCGAGACCGAGCGCGAATCGAGCAACAGAAAGCCGTCGTGGTCGTAGATGCGCGCCCGCAGCCGCGTCGGCGACACGAGACGCCGCAGCAGCGGGCCGACGCGCTCGGGATTGAGCGAAAACTCCAGCGGCGAACCGCCTTCGGCGCCGCTCGCGCTTTCGCCGGGGGCGAGCTTTAAAAGTTTTTCCGGGTCGATCGAAATGGCGTCGGTGTCGACCGTCGCCGACGCCGCCACCGCGGCGGCGATGATCGCGCCCTGGGTCTGCAGGCTCTGCACCCGCGCGTCGATCAGACCCTCGCGGAACTGGTTGAGATAGAGGAAGCCCGCCAGCAGCGCGACGAGGCCGCCGAGATTGAGAACGACGATGCGGCGAGTCAGGGAGGACGAGAGATGCGTCTGCACCGTGCGCAAGGCGCGCGCCAAGCTCCGCGACATCCTGCGTCCCAGTCGCGCCCGCGTCGCGGCGCCGCGCGCCGGCGCCGCGCCGACCGCTCCGCAGGGCGTCTCCGCGACCGGTTCGTCGGCGACGTTCACGTCGTCCGCGCCCTCGATGCTTGCGTTCATCTCGCGCACCCTCGGCGAGAACTCAGGCTTCCTTGAATCGATAGCCCACGCCGTATAGCGTTTCGATCATTTCGAAATCGTTGTCGACGATTTTGAATTTCTTGCGCAAACGCTTGATGTGGCTGTCGATCGTGCGATCGTCGACATAGACTTGGTCGTCATAGGCCGCGTCCATCAGCGCATTGCGGCTCTTCACCACGCCGGGACGCTGCGCCAGCGATTGCAAAATCAGGAATTCGGTCACCGTCAGCACGACCGGGTCGCCGCGCCAGGTGCAGGTATGGCGCTCGGGGTCCATCACCAGCGCGCCGCGCTCAAGGACCTTGGCCTCGGTTTCCTTTTGGGCGGCGGCCTCCTTGGGATTGGCGCGCCGCAAAATCGCTTTCACCCGTTCGACCAGCAGACGTTGCGAGAACGGCTTATGAATAAAGTCGTCCGCCCCCATCTTCAGGCCGAAGAGTTCGTCGATCTCCTCGTCCATTGAGGTGAGAAAGATCACCGGCAGATCCGACTTCTGCCGCAGTCGGCGCAGAAGCTCCATGCCGTCCATCCGCGGCATCTTAATATCGAAAATCGCGAGATCGGGCGGATTGGCGCGCAGCCCGT
>JBFXJV010000453.1:0-3029 GCA_050174515.1 Methylocystis sp. | reverse complement strand
GAGATGCGATTGACGATCTTCTTGCCGAGGTAGGGATCGCCAATCCGCGCCATCTCGACCGTCAATCCAGTTGTAAGAGAAACGGGGTCGATAGCGGCAAACCGGCTATACCCGATGGGGCTCGTGGATTGGACCGCGCCGGCGCCCAACGCAATCGGGATGAGGAAGGCCCACGTCAGCAGGCTACCCACAATTGCTGCGCCTTGTCTGCTCTCGATCAACCGATCCAAGCTCATGGCCGACTCAGACCTTGTAGGCCACGAGCATTGCGCCGATCGCGATGAGGCCAACGCCGAGCCAGTTGCCGATAGTTAGTCGCTCTCCAAGCAACAGCGCGCCAAACAGCGCTACCAATACCACGCTCAATTTATCGATCGGCGCAACTTGGGCCGCATTCCCGAGTTTCAATGCGCGAAAATAGCAAACCCAGGACGCGCCGGTCGCAAGGCCGGATAAAACCAAGAACAAATAGCTGCGGCCAGAAATTGAATCTAAGCGTTGCCACTGGCTCGTCGCGAATAGAAAAGCGGCGAGCGTGCAAAGGATTACGATTGTGCGGATGAATGTGGCGAAGTCTGAATTGACGCTTTCGATTCCAATCTTCGCAAAGATCGCGGTGAGCGCTGCGAATGTCGCCGACAAAAATGCCCAGAGCTGCCAAGAACCGAGGTATTGGCTCATGCCCCAATCTCCCGTTTAGCAGCTCTCGCGACTGCGTCGATGCTTGTTTGTTCTCATTCCTTCACTGCGCTCACGATCCAGCAATCCTCAATCGCGGACGACGCGATATCGACGATCGCCCAAATGAAATATTTGTGGATGACATGGACCAATTGGGCGACCACGCTGCTCCCCGTCACTTTCACTTCGCAAGCTCTCGTAGAGGAGGATGCGGCAATCGATATTCTCCGGCTTGCGAACGCCCTTTCATTCATCCTGCTGATTTCCGAGTTCGATAGTTGGCTGGACCTCTCTCTGAGGCGGCTTCGAGCGTTGAATGGGTCTTACTCAACCCGATCTCTCTGTTATTCGCTATCCATCTCTTGACGTCGACCGCATTGCCGTTTGTGAGTTTGAGCCACTTGCCCATGTGCATATGCTCTCCTCCTGCATTGCGCCAATGCTCGGTCACTATCAGCAACTCCCAGTTCTTTCTTGCGTCGCCAATCCTTCTTGCGTCGCCAAGCGAGTGCACGCGCATGATCTCGACGTCAAAGCTATAGAGGTCGCCACGATAGCTGTGACGCTCCACCGCGCACGTCACTCCGTTCTTCTCCCAGCGAAGCGGACCAATGCCGGCAATCGGGCGATCGACAATAAACTCGATTTCGCTGATAACCTTTGATCGAGAGAGCCGCAGCATAGCCGTGCCTCGCTTTAATCGTAAATTTCGCCCGAGAACTGGGCGCAACAACCGGCTCTACACCGCATGCGCAGAAGAAGATGGCATCGACGATCGAGACGACTAGATGCGCTAGTGGCCAAGGCGACCAGAACGCCAACGTACGAGAAGGTCGTCGATCGTGATGCTTCTCAACTCTTTCCCGGATACCTTTGGAAATGCGATAAACGTTGGTCGCTACAACAGCCAAAGAGAAAGAGGGAGATGGAAAGCGCCAGCCAGCAATTGGATCGATGACGCGCGCCGTCGTGCGCGGACATTTTCGAAGTCGCGTTTTGCAACAGATTCGAGTTGGTAAACTGAGAAATAATAGCTGGTTCAAGGCAGACTCCTAACGTGCAAGCGCAGCAGGAGTCATCAGCCCCGAGGGCGGTTATAAGGCGAACTCCATCGCCCAAAAGTATTATTCAAATCCAGGCGGGCCTTGTCAACTGACGGCGCCCCCGATCAGGCAAGCAGTGAGCAACAAAAGGTATCCGCCGACCCGGTCCCGTCATGAGAGTAGTCTGCGCTCCGGCCACCATGCGAGTTGAAGGTGCTGTTGCCTTCCTCTGTCGCCGCTTTGTTGGCGGAATCCAAGCCCCGGCTAAGAATCGTTTAGGAACAGCCGCGTCCTTGGACAAGGACGGGGGTCCGACATGAATGGCCCCCGCATCGTGACATTGCCTGGAAAAGCACGCCATCGCTCACAGCGAGTGAGCATCACGAGCTTGAAATCTAGCCGTTCAGATGAACTGAAGGTGTGTTGCAACTTGTCGAGCTTGGACACGATGTTACACTGTTTGCAAGCGGGGACTCGCAAACAAGCGCACAATTGGAGCCCATCTGGCCTCTGGCGCTCAGACTTGATGGTTCGGTGTCGGATCCAAATGCGCTTCACATTGCGATGATCGAACAGGTTCGTCCTATCTCGCTTTTCTTGGCCGTATCTGCCCGGAGAAGGGCGTGGCTGTCGCGTCCTTGATCGTGCGGTTCATGTGCTCGACCTGGCCGTTGGTCCAGGGATGATTTGGTTTTGCGAAGCGAAGCTTAATGTCGTGTCGCCGACGCGCTTGCCAGGAACATCGGGGCAAGCCGTTGTCTGAGATGGCTTCAGCTTTCGTCTTTTCATTTCTTGACGCCAGGCTTCGCAACCTCAAGGAGGCGATCCTCTCATGGTCGCCATGATTGCGCTCGGCGCCCTGGTCGGGCTGGTGCAAGCGATGCTCAGGGTACATGCGCCGGCGTCAGTGAGAGCGCGCATGCAAAGAGAACTCGTCGTGCTTGTGACGGCCTATCTCCAAGCGCATCAGGTCGAGCCAAAACGCCCCGTAGAGTAGGCGCGGCGGTCCATCGCCTGCCGCTTCAACGCCGCGTCGGTCGGGCAGCCGGGCGCGCGTCGTTCGACAATCGGCCGGCATATTTCGCAGCGCACGCGTTAGAGCTTGTTTTTTTGGTCATAGGGGCTAATTATCGCCTATCGAGTTTCGGCCGAATGATCTTGCTTTCGCTCCCTTGGCGCGTCGGCTCCTGACTTCCTCTCCAGAACTTCGATCCTCAGGCGCCACGCAATGCGTGCGGGCGCATAAGTTTGTTCTTGAAAGGACATGTCATGCAGACAGGCACCGTAAAATGGTTCAACGCCCAG
>JBFXJV010000452.1:0-3032 GCA_050174515.1 Methylocystis sp. | reverse complement strand
CGGGTGAAGGATGGTTTTCCTCACCCTCATCCTGAGGAGGCCCGCAAGTCGGGTTTACCCGACTTGCGAATTTAATGTCGATCTCGGGCAAGCCCGAGATCGAAGAGGCCGTCTCGAAGGACGAGGGTGAGGAAAAATACTCGAAATCGGGCTTCCTCGTCCTTCGAGACGCGTGCTGCGCACGCTCCTCAGGATGAGGAAGCCCTTCACCCGATCGCCCTGAGAGCTTGCCCACGAGGCCGCACGATGACCGACGCCGCCGACACCGCGCTCCAGCAGGCCCGCATTCTGATGCAGGCGCTGCCGCATATGCTGCGCTATGACGACGCCATCGTCGTGGTGAAATATGGCGGCCACGCCATGGGCGACGATCAGGTGGCGCGCGATTTCTCGCGCGACATGGTTCTGCTCGAACAGTCTGGGGTCAATCCCGTTGTGGTGCATGGCGGCGGCCCGCAGATCGGCGCGATGCTGAAGCGGCTCGGCGTCGAGTCGCGTTTCGCCGACGGGTTGCGCGTCACCGATGACGAGACGATGGACGTCGTCGAAATGGTGCTTGCCGGCGCCATCAACAAGCAGATCGTTGGCTACATCAATTCAGAGGGCGGTCGCGCCATCGGCCTCACCGGCAAGGACGGACGAATGGTCACCGCCAAAAAGCTGGAGCGGCCAGATGGCGTCGATCTCGGCTTTGTCGGCGAACCTGACAAGGTCGACACTACCGTGCTCGATCAGGTGCTTGGCCGCGAACTCATCCCGGTGCTGGCGCCGGTGGCCCAAGGCCCTGATGGCGCGAGCTATAATGTCAACGCCGACACCTTCGCCGGCGCGATCGCCGGCGCGCTTCACGCCAAGCGCCTCATCTTCCTCACCGACGTGCCGGGCGTGCTCGACAAGCACAAAAACATCATCGAGGAGCTGAAGGTCGATGATATTCCCGAACTCATCGCCGAGGGCGTGATCACCGGCGGCATGATCCCGAAGGTGGAGACCTGCATGTACGCCATTGAGCGCGGGGTCGAGGGCGTCGTCATTCTGGACGGGAAGCTGCCGCACGCCGTGCTGATCGAATTGCTCACCGATCATGGCGCGGGCACGCTGATTACAAGGTGAGGGAGCGCCGGTTTCGCGCGTCACGGCGGGGCTTGTCCCCGCCAGCCGCGTCAAAATGCACAACGTCTCAAACGCGCCCCAGGGAATGTGCGCCGTGATCGCGTGAAATACGCTATTTTAATGCCGCACTGCCTCGGTGCGTTTCGTGTCCGAAATCGTCGCCAAAAGATTCGAACACACAAGAATAAAAGCCATGCGCCGGGTCCACAAAAACTTAACCGGACGGCCGTGCGCTTGTCGCGGGCATGACGGGACGAATCACTTCGCCGCGGTTTTCGATGCGATGATCTTGTCCCAGTCCTCGAGGCGGATTTCGCCGCCGTATTTATCGCCGTTGACAAAGAAGGTCGGCGTCGAATTGACGCCGAATTTCTCGGCCGCGCGATTGCGCACCTTGTTCACATTCTCGTAGAGGGCCTGGTCTTTCAACACCGCTTCGAATTTCTCCTGGCCGAGGCCGGTCTGTTTCAAAACATTCGCCAGACCGTCAAGCGGCTTGTCTGCGAAGGCCCAGTTTTTCTGCTGCGAGAAGAGGAGATCGACAACCGCGTCGCGCTTGTCGCCGAGTTCGCGCGCCAGCATGAAAGCGGCCGTCGCCAGCGGATCGAGCGGGAACTCGCGCAGGATGAATTTCACCTTGCCTGTATCGACATACTTCTTCTTCAGCTCGGGATAGACGTCATGATGGAACGCCGCGCAATGGGTGCAGGTCATCGACGCATATTCGACGATCGTCACCGGCGCGTCGGCAGAGCCTTCGACAATGTCCGGGAGCGCATTCGGCGCCATCAGCTCCTCGACCGAAACCTTGCCCGAAGGCGATTTGTCGGCGTAAGCGGGCGCGGCGGCGCAGATCGCCCAGGCGGCTGCGGCAAGAAATCGACGACGGGGCATAGAAGCAAAGGGCATGAGCGGTCCATGGCTGTTGCGACGCGGAAGAGACCATAATCTCTTCGGCAAATGTGGCAATTCAAATTTGACAGGGACTTGAACGGCGGCCGGCGCTATAGCCCGTGTCTTGGTTGAATGAACCAGTAGGCCACGCCGATAAAGGCGAGAACGACGCCGAACCAGAAAACGACGTCGCCAATCTGCAGGTCCCTCATCGAATAGCTTAAAACGCTGACCGCCAGGCCGCCGATCGCTATCCAGAGAGGACGTTGGCCGCGTTCATTCTTTTGCGGCCGCTTCTTTGATGGCTCGGACAAGCGCCTCTCCCTGACGTTTCCCCTGCCGTTCCGACCGTCTTTTTGCTGGTGGATTTGCGGCCGGCGACGGCGCGTCTGCGCTCAGACTTTCCGATTGCGCTTCCGCAGTCAAGAATTGGGAATGAAAAACAGCCGCCCGAAGCGGCTGTTTTCCGTGAATTCCGCCTCTGAATTCCTCGCGCCGAATTTAGCGCGAATAGAATTCGATGACGAGATTCGGCTCCATCTGCACCGGATAGGGCACTTCCGTCGCATGCGGCACGCGGATGAGCTTCGCGATCATCTTGGAGTGGTCGACATCGTAATATTCCGGCGCGTCGCGTTCGGCCAGCTGAACGGCCTCGAGAACGGTCACCGCCTGTTTCGAGGCTTCCTTCACCTCGATCACGTCTCCGACCTTCACCTGATAGGATGGAATGTTGACGCGCTTGCCATTGACGCGGATGTGCCCGTGATTGACGAACTGGCGCGCGGCGAAAACCGTCGGAACGAATTTCGCGCGATAGACGATGGCGTCCAGACGCCGCTCCAACAGGCCGATCAGATTGTCGCCGGAGTCGCCCTTCATCCGGATCGCTTCCGCGTAATATTTGCGGAACTGCTTTTCGGAAATATTGCCGTAATAGCCCTTGAGCTTCTGCTTGGCCTTAAGCTGCGTGCCGTAATCCGAGAGCTTGCCCTTGCGCCGCTGGCCGTGCTGTCCCGGGCCAT
>JBFXJV010000451.1:0-3046 GCA_050174515.1 Methylocystis sp. | reverse complement strand
GGTCAGGGCATTGGCCTGTCCGGGCCTGGCGATCTGACGAACGGACCAACCGCCGTTCGTCCTACTGCGTGGGGAACACTCGCCGGCCGCCCTCAATTGCTGAGGCTGCTTCCTGCGCGCATTCAGCTCGTTAAGCGCGCGCCGATATTCGACCGGCATCACCTTCCGGAACCTGCCCATGTAATTTGGCCAGTCTTCGAGAATGTCGCGCGCTCGCGTCGAGCCGGTATAGCGCAGGTGATTGGCGATCAGCTGGCGCAGACGTTCGGCGTCGAAGCGAGTCATGTCGCTCATCACGTCGACGCGGCCGTGACCTTCGAGATCGCCAGACTGGTGGTAGGTCTCGGTCATGACGGTCTCCTCGCTGCGCACCGGCTCGAGGTCGACCATCGCGAGGTTGCAGCGCGTGGAGAAAGCGTCGTCCTCGTCCAGGACATAGGCGATGCCGCCGGACATGCCTGCGGCGAAATTTCGGCCGGTCTGGCCGAGCACCACCACGACGCCGCCTGTCATATATTCGCAACCGTGGTCGCCGACGCCTTCGACGATCGCGATCGCTCCCGAGTTGCGCACGGCGAAGCGTTCTCCGGCGACGCCCCGGAAATAGCATTCGCCGGCGATGGCGCCATAGAGCACCGTATTGCCGACAATGATCGAATTCGCCGGGTCGATCTGCTTGGCGTCGCGCGACGGATAGACGATGAGCTTTCCACCCGAGAGGCCTTTGCCGACATAGTCGTTCGCTTCGCCCTCCAGACGCAGCGTCACGCCGCGAGCGAGAAAGGCGCCAAAGCTCTGGCCTGCCGTGCCGATCGCACGAATGTCGATCGTGTCCTCGGGCAGTCCCGCATGGCCATAGATGCGAGCGACTTCGCCGGAGAGCATCGCGCCGGTAGCGCGATCGACATTACGGATCGGCGTTTCGATCGAAGCCTTCGCGCCGCGATCGAGCGCCGCACGCGCTTCGGCGATGAGCTTGTTGTCGAGGACCTTGTCCAGTCCGTGATCCTGCGCGGCGCTGTGCCGGATGGCGTCGCCCTCTCCTTGCGGCTTGAAGAACAGCTTGGAGAAGTCCAGCCCGCGCGCCTTCCAATGCGCGATCGCCTTCTCCTTGTCGAGCATCTGCATCTGCCCGGTCATTTCGGCGACGCTGCGATAGCCCATGGCGGCCATGAGTTCGCGCGCTTCTTCGGCGACGAAGAAGAAGTAGTTGATGACATGTTCCGGCAAGCCGACGAAGCGCTTGCGCAGAACCGGATCCTGAGTCGCCACGCCGACCGGGCAGGTGTTGAGATGACACTTGCGCATCATGATGCAGCCCGCCGCAATCAGCGGCGCCGTCGCGAATCCGAACTCATCCGCGCCGAGCAACGCGCCGATCACAACGTCGCGTCCGGTGCGCAGGCCGCCGTCGACCTGCACGGCGATGCGCGAACGCAGATTATTCAGCACCAGCGTCTGATGGGTTTCGGCGAGGCCGATTTCCCAGGGCGACCCTGCGTGCTTGATTGACGTCAGCGGCGACGCGCCGGTGCCGCCCTCGAAACCGGAGATCGTCACATGATCGGCGCGGCCCTTCGAGACGCCCGCGGCGACGGTGCCGACGCCCACCTCAGAGACGAGCTTCACCGACACGGCGGCGCGCGGATTGGCGTTCTTGAGATCGAAAATCAGCTGCGCCAAATCCTCGATCGAATAAATGTCATGGTGCGGCGGCGGCGAGATCAGGCCGACGCCCGGCGTCGAGTGACGCACCTTGGCGATGACCGCGTCGACCTTGTCGCCCGGCAGCTGTCCGCCTTCGCCGGGTTTCGCGCCCTGCGCCATCTTGATCTGAATCATGTCGGCGTTGACGAGATATTCGGTGGTCACGCCGAAGCGGCCGGAGGCCACCTGCTTGATGGCGCTGCGCATTGAATCGCCGTTCGGCAGCGGCTTGAATCTGTCGGGCTCCTCTCCGCCCTCGCCGGTGTTCGACCTGCCGCCGATGCGATTCATGGCGATGGCAAGCGTGGTATGCGCCTCGCGCGAGATCGAGCCAAACGACATGGCGCCGGTGGCGAAGCGCTTGACGATCTCGCTTGCCGGCTCGACCTCATCGAGCGGAACCGGCTTGCGGCCGTCCTCTTCGGCGCTCTTAATCCGGAAGAGCCCGCGAAGATTGAGAAGCTTCTCGTCCTGCTCGTTCAAGAGCTTGGCGAAGGCGCGATACTTGTCCTGCGCATTTCCGCGCACCGCATGCTGCAACAGCGATACGGTCTGCGGCGTCCAGCTGTGCGCTTCGCCCCTGATGCGGTAGGCGTAATCGCCGCCGACGTCGAGCGCCTCCTTGTAGACGGGCGCGTCGCTGAAGGCGAGACGATGGCGACGAACGGTCTCGCGGGCGATTTCCTCAAGTCCGACGCCTTCGACGCGCGTCGTCGTGCCGGTGAAGAATTCATCGACGAAGCTTTGCGCCAATCCCACCGCGTCGAAAATCTGCGCGCCGCAATAGGACTGATAGGTGGAGATGCCCATCTTGGACATCACTTTGAGCAGTCCCTTGTCGACGGCCTTGATGAAGCGCTTGACGGCGGTCGGCCCATCGACGTCGGAGGGAAACTCCGCTGCGGAAGCGATCAGCGTTTCAAAGGCGAGATAAGGATTGATCGCTTCGGCGCCGTAGCCCGCAAGGCAGCAGAAATGATGGACCTCGCGCGCTTCGCCGGTTTCGACGACAAGGCCGACGGAGGTGCGCAGCCCTCTGCGGATCAGATGATGATGCACCGCTGCGGTGGCGAGCAGCGCGGGAATCGGAATTCGGTCCGGCCCCACCATCCGGTCCGACAGAATGATGATGTTATAGCGGCCGCCCACCGCCTCCTCGGCGCGTTCGCACAGGCGCGTGATCGCCGCGCGCATGCCCTCGGCGCCCTTCTTGGCGTCATAGGTGACGTCGATCGTCTTGGTGTCGAAACTGTCCTCGACCGTGCCGATCCAACGGATTTTTTCCAGGTCTTCGCTGGTCAGGATCGGCTGGCGCACTTCCAGGCGCTTCTTCTTCGCC
>JBFXJV010000450.1:0-3049 GCA_050174515.1 Methylocystis sp. | reverse complement strand
CATCTCCCCAAGAAAGATCGGAAAGCGGTAGGTGTCGTCCTCTTCCCATTGCGCATCGCCGCGTTTGAAGCGCAGGCGGTAGCGGAGCGGCTCCGGCGGAGCTTGGATCAGTCCGGCGAAGAAGCCCGCATCATGCAGCTTGTCCAGCGCGGCGAGGACACGGCCGTTGCCGTCGATCGCCTCGACGGACTCCGCCGCAGGAGCCATGACCCTGATGGACACGCCGCGCGCGCATTTGTGCGGCCCGAGAATGGCGAAGGGATCGCCATGCCGGCCGGCTACGAGCGCCGCGACGGCGTCTTTCTCAGGGCGCCAGTCGGGCTCGGGTGACGCGGCTTTGCTCGAAACTTTGGTCATGCTTGATACGCTCTCGTCCCCGTCAATAAATCGATTACGTTGCGCAAAGGTATCGACAGCCAATGGGGACGGTTGGCGGCCTCATAGGCGATCTCATAGAATCCCTTTTGCAGCAGGAACAGGTCGAGCAGGTTTTCGGCGGTGCGCTCGTCAGCCGGATAGATCGCCGTTCCCTGCACGGCCTCGACATAGGCACGGAGAAAATCGCGGCTGGCGCGGTTGCGCCAGGCCGTGGCCACCGCGATCACCCGGTCGGGCAACTCGCCCTTGCGCGTGGCAAAGCGGTCTACCGCAGCCGACGCCGCATAGTCGAGCGAGCGCAGCATCCCGGCGGCGTCGCGCAAGGGAGAGCTCTTTTCACGGCGCTCGGCGAGCGACCGGCGCGGCTCGCCCTCGAAGTCGATGATGATCACGTCGTCCTTGGAGACCAGCACCTGGCCGAGATGATAGTCGCCGTGAATGCGCGTCTTCATACCCGCGGGCGGCGTTCCGGCGATCGCGGCGATACGCTCTCCGAGCGCCTGCCGCGCAGCCAGCAAGGTTGTGGCATGTTGGCTCGCCGTCTCCGACAGAGAGCCGATGATTCCTTCGAGCTCGCCGAGAACGCGGTCCGATTCTTCGCGCAGGGTCCGCGCCCATAGCGCGATGTCGTCTTGCGTGATCGGCTCGGTGGCGAAGGCCGGATCGTCGGTGGGCGTCGCGAACGCCCGGTGCAACTCGCCGGTGCGCGTGCCGAGACGCGCGGCCAAATCGAGCGGAAACCCGTAAAGCCCCTCGAGGTCGGCCTCGACGCTCGCTTCGTCGTCCTGGCGTAGCGCGAAATCCTCCAAGGCCCGGTCCAGCCCCTCGACCACCGCGGTCCACGCATCGCCCTGGTTCGGCACGAAGGCAAATGCAATCGCCAGCGCCGTGTGCTCGCCGGTCTCGGCGACATACTCCACCGCGCCGAGATATTCCGGCGTATTGGCATAAGCCGCGACCTCGGTGAGGAAGCGGGCGATCTCCAGCTCCGGCTGAATGCCGGGGCGGACTCGCCGGTAGATTTTCAGCATGATGCGCTCGTCGACGATGATCGACACATTGCTCTGCTCGGCGCCGACGCCGCGGATGGGCGCCTCCTCAGCGACATGCGTCCAACTCGGACTGGCGGAAAACAAGACTCGGCCGCCGGCGGCCTCGACGTTCTTGTTCTCGCCGATGGCCTTCGCCACGTCGCGAATGAAATTGTGGTCGTTGGCCGCGTCGAGCATAGCGCCGACGCGGGAGCCCGATCTCAGCTTGGCCAGCGTGAAGGGCAGATGCGGCGCGCCGGCCCGCACATGCTCGCTTCCCCATTTGGCGGCGAACGGCAGGAAGTAATTCTGGCTGTCGCGGCCCGGCATCGAGGCTTCGCAAACGGCCAGCGGATAGGTGCCATGCACGCCTTCCAGCGTGGCCAGCGGCTTCATCGAGAACTGGACATAATGGGCGTCCTTCGCCCCAAACCATCTCTGGCGGAGGATGAAGTCCGGCAGAACCTCTTGCTCCATGATCCTCTTCTGACGATCCGCGAATACGCTCCGCCAGCCGTCCGACGCGATGAGCGTGATGTAGTCCGGCGCGGCCTCCGGCGGCGCCACGTGCCACTTCGGCTCCTCCTCCTCGCCCGCCAGGATGAACCAATAGAAGCCGTAAGCCGGCAGGGTCAGCATATAGGTGAGATCGCCGATGGGCGGAAAGGCCGAACTCCCGGTCAGTTCGACCGGCACCGCGCCGGCATAGTCGTGCAGATCGAGCTCCACGGCTTGCGCCGAGCGCGCCAGATTGAACACGCAGAGCAATGTCTGTCCTTCATGCTCGCGCAGGAAGGCCAGGATCTTCCGGTTGCGCGGATAAAGGAAGCTCAGCGAGCCGCGCCCGAACGCGGCGTGAGTCTTGCGGACCTGAATCATCCGCCGCGTCCAGTTCAGCAGAGACGACGGATCGCGCTGCTGCGCTTCCACATTGACGGTCTGATAGCCGTAATTGGCATCCATGATCGGCGGCAGATAGAGCTTTTGCGGATCGGCCTTGGAGAACCCGCCATTGCGGTCGGCAGACCATTGCATCGGGGTGCGCACGCCGTCGCGGTCGCCGAGATAGAAATTGTCGCCCATGCCGAGCTCGTCGCCGTAATAGAGTACCGGCGTGCCGGGCATCGACAGCAGCAGCGCATTCAGAAGCTCGATCTTGCGCCGGTCGTTCTCCAACAACGGCGCGAGGCGCCGGCGAATGCCGAGATTGATGCGGGCCCGGCTGTCGTTGGCGTAGGTGCGCCACAGATAGTCCCGCTCGTCGTCGGTCACCATCTCCAGCGTGAGCTCGTCGTGGTTCCGCAAGAACAGCGCCCATTGCGCGCTATCGGGAATTTCGGGCGTCTGCCGCAGAATGTCGGTGATCGGATGACGGTCCTCTTGCGCCAGCGACATATACATGCGCGGCATCAACGGGAAATGGAACGCCATGTGGCATTCGTCGCCATCGCCAAAATAGGGGCGCGTGTCCTCGGGCCATTGATTGGCCTCGGCCAGGAGCATGCGGTCGGGATACTGGGCGTCGACTTCCTGGCGGATGCGCTTCAGGATCGCAGGGGTCTCGGGCAGGGTCTCGTTGTTCGTCCCCGCGCGCTCGCAAAGATCCGGCACCGCGTCGAGACGCAAGCCAGCGACGCCGT
>JBFXJV010000449.1:0-3065 GCA_050174515.1 Methylocystis sp. | reverse complement strand
ATGATGAAGGCGCAGTCGCGGTTCTTTCCGCAGCACGGGATCGGATTTGGCGCATCCGATAACAAGCAGTCGCTAAATGCGATGTTTCGCGCCCCCGACTCGCCGATCTACGACACTTCGATTTCGGACGTGGGCATCGCTTCCTGGGAGCCGGACTTTTGGTACGCCATTCGAAATGAGACTCGAGCGCAGACTTATCAGGCGGAGAGGCTCGCTGCAGAATTCGCTGTTGCGCGCTTGAGCCTCCAGGCGGAAATCGCGTCTGATTATTTTACGCTGCGCGGCTATGATGCTCAGATCATGACCTATAAGCAGTCCATCGACTATTATAAGAAGTCGCTTGCGATTGTGAATGAACAGTTCATGGGCAAGATCGCGTCGGAGCTCGATGTGGCGCGCGCCAAGGCGCTGCTGACGGGCACTGAAGCGAAGCTCCTCGAAATTCAAGGCGAGCGCGAAGTTGTAGAGCACGCGCTCGCCATCCTGGTGAACACGGCGCCGGCAAGCTTCAAAGTCGCGGCCGCCAGCAACTTTAAGGTCACGCCTCTGAAAGTCCCGCGGTCGATTCCGTCGACGCTGCTTGAGCGACGACCCGACATCGCCGCGGCGGAGCGTGAAATGGCTCGATCGAACCGGGAAATTGGCGTCGCCCGCGCAGCGTTTTTTCCGAAGGTCAAATTCAAGCTTGATGGAGGTTTCGAGGATCATGCGATGAACCTTGTCAAGCTGACGAACAGCTACTGGTCCTATGGGTCGATGATCTCTCTTCCCGTTTTCGAGGGCGGGTTGCGCCGCGCGCAATTGCAGCAGTCTTGGTCCGTCTATCGCGAGAAGGAGGACCGATACCGCTCGACGGTGCTGAACGCCTTCAGAGAAGTCGAGAACGGCTTAAGTTTGACCAAGCGTCTGAGCTCCGCGGCGAAGAAGCTCGACGAAACAGTGGCCGCGAATCTCCAGACTCAAGACCTCACGATGGATCTCTATCGTGGCGGGCTGGGCACCAGCCTTGAGCTCATCTACGCGCAGGTTGCGACGCTGACGGCGCGCATCGACGCCATCAAAGTGAAGACGCGCCTGATTATGTCAACTGTCGCACTCGTTCGCGCCTTGGGCGGCGGATGGAATCGCGCAGAACTGCCGGCGGACAGCGAAATCGAACCATTCGGCCCGCTTCAATATCAATATCTCTCCACGCCGCTGCCCGCGGGCGGAATCGCCGTTCCCCCCGCAAATTACCCTGAAGACAATAATCTCAACCGGGCGCCGGCCTATCAGCGGTCGCCGATTGTGCGGGACGGGACGTCGTAACCTTTCGCGCCCTGACCCTTGGCGGAACTCTTGGCTCTGTGAGTGACGGCGGTCTACGCCTCTCTCGGCCATCCGGCGCTTCTCCTGAAAGCTGATGCAAAGCAGTCCGTGCGCGATTTGGGGATGCGCCGTTCGCTCGCCGCAGCGCTATCTGCCTTCGCGCACCGAGCGCCTTCGCTTTTCCTTCGCGTCGCCGGCGTATGGGCAAAGATGTAGATATTAATCAGCTTGCCCGTAGGCTTTAGAGCCTTGGGCAAAATCTCTTGATAAGAAACGCGCAGGGAGCGCAACTCGCGCAGTCCATCGCCCCCTGCCAAACAGTCAGCATATCAAAGCAAGCAATCGAATTGCGATCCGCTCGATCAATTTGCGGCGGCGGCGTCGTTGCTCGGAAGCACATCACGCAGACGCTTGCCGTCAACCCATTCGAACGCCGCGGACGCATCAGCGCATTGGATATCCTGCTCGGCGATCAACTTGTCGCACAGCATGACGCAAATCGCGTCAATCGGCGCGCTCGTGTCGTTTTCCTCGGTCATGCGATCAATGGAAATCTCGCCCATCTCCTCGCCATCGACAAGATGGATGATAAACACCTCTTCATGACCTGCAGCGCCATGCGCGTTCACTCTGAAGGTTTCTCCCTTGTATAAAAATTCGCGTATCATTTCCTACCCCTGCTTTTTGATGTTGTTTGGCCATTCTGACGTACGGCGCAACCCTATCGTTCGCCATAGCATGGTCAAGAGCGCCAAGCGTCGCAGTTTTGCAAGAAATATGTGTGGGCCAATCGGGCGCGATTATTGCTTCATGGGCGGACGAAGCGCGGATCGAATTGGCAAGGTTTGTCAAGTTTCGAACAATTGAGCTGAAAGGAATGACCATGCCGATGTCTGCGGAGAATATCGAAAGCCTGATCAAAGCGGCGTTGCCGGACGCAGTGGTGGAACTGACCGCCCTCGCCGATGACAATGATCATTGGTCCGCGACCGTCACCTCGTCAGCGTTCAAAGGACTGAGCCGCGTGCGTCAGCACCAGCTGGTCAACGCGGCGCTGGCCGGCAAACTCGGCGGCGAGCTGCATGCGTTGGCGCTGACGACACAGGCGCCATAGTCACACAAAACGGAACTCATGCTGGAGCAAAAGATGTCCGACACCATCAACCGGATCAAAGAAGTGGTCGAGAGCGCAGATATCGTATTGTTTATGAAAGGAACGCCTCAGGCGCCTCAATGCGGCTTCTCGATGCAGGTCGTCCAGATTCTCAATCAGATCGGCGCATCTTACAACGCCATCAATGTTCTAGCGGACGGAGAAATCCGTGAAGGCATCAAAGCCTTCTCAAATTGGCCGACTATTCCGCAACTCTACGTCAAAGGCGAATTTGTAGGGGGCTGCGACATTACCCGCGAGATGTTTACCACCGGAGAATTGGGGGCGCTTCTCGACAAGGAGAACATTCCTCATAAGCAAAGCGCGAAAGCGTAACCGGTCGAGACGCGGCGCGCCCTGCGGGGCGCGCCATTACGTGCCGCTCCATTCCATTCAAGAATCAGGACTGTGAGTCAAAGTCGAGCGCTACTCCTGCGGCCTCCGCAGTATGGCCGGCGTCGAGCAGCTCCGAAAGTCGGTCGATGCGGATGAACGCCAGGCCATCGGCGCCTGCACGAGAGCCCGTCACGCCGATATCAACGCCGCCGATATAGACCGGCGATCCTTGCACGGGCGCTTCGCTTCTCGATGTAAATCTCGAAAC
>JBFXJV010000448.1:0-3070 GCA_050174515.1 Methylocystis sp. | reverse complement strand
TCATCGTTGCACGTTGGCTGGCGGCGGCGCGTTCAAGAACTGAGCGTGCGACGGTATCGTCACTGCCAGAAAGCAGGACCTCCGACGCCCTCGCCCGTCAGGACGCTGATCTTGTTCTTGATAGAATGCCAAATTTCGCGCTGGCTGAGCTTGCCGCCGATTTCGAAGCTCTCCACCATCTGGTCGGCGAAGTCGACTGCCTCGTCGCCATATTGCTCGGCGATGATCCAGGCGGCGCGCCATAGTTGCTCTTGTGTTGTGAGCTTGACTTCAATCATCGGTTCATCCCTACAAATCCAGGACGATCTGGCTGGATTTTCCGCGCGAGACGCAAGCGAGGAAATAGCCTTCGGCGCGCTGCTCTGGCGTCAGACGCTTGTCTCGATGGTCAATTTCGCCTTCGAGCACCTTGACCTTACATGTGCCGCACACGCCCTGTTCGCATGATGTCGGGATTTTGACGCCGCTTTCTTCAAGAAACGCCGCGACGGTCTTGTCGCCGGGGATTTTATAGACCGCCCCAGTGCTCGCGATCTTCACCTCGAAAACCGTATCGAGCACCGGCGCCGCCAACTTGGCCGTGAAGCGCTCAATATGGATGCGCTCCTCGCTCCATCCCTTTTGCTTGGCCAGATTGACGATAGGATCCATCCACCAATCCGCGCCGCTGATGAAAAGCTGCGTATCTTCCGAACGATCCGACAGAATGGCGGCTGCGTCGAGCAACTGATTCTGCGCACTCGCCTCGAAATAGTAATTTGTGTCGGCCACGAAATTGGACGCGGCGATCAGCGGCTCGAACGCATGGGGCGACATGAGCGCGTAAACATAATGCAGTTCGAAGGGCGTGCCGCGCGCGCTGAGATGGTCGGCGATGCTGAGGATCGGCGTCACGCCGATCCCCCTGGCCAACAGAATGGCGCGCGTCGCATTCTTTGGCACACGGAAGCGGTTACGGGGGAGGCTAACCGTCAATTTGTCGCCGACATTGACCGCATCATGCAGCGCAACGGAGCCGCCACGGCTGTTGGCGTCCTTCCAGACCCCGATCACATAGCGGTTACGCTCGGACGCGCTGTTGCATAGCGAATATTGGCGCACGAAGCCGCCCGGGATTGTCACATCGACATGCGCGCCAGGCGAAAAGGGGGGCAGATCGCCGCCTTCGGGGTCAACGAGCTCGAAGGACATGATATTATGGGCTTCAGTGACCTTCTTCGTCACA
Source organism: Methylocystis sp. (assembly GCA_050174515.1). Taxonomy (GTDB): domain Bacteria; phylum Pseudomonadota; class Alphaproteobacteria; order Rhizobiales; family Beijerinckiaceae; genus Methylocystis. The sequence continues at coordinate 1,845 of JBFXJV010000448.1, read as the reverse complement.
AGAACCGAGCGCAAGGCCTCTTCTTGCATATCCGCCCTCCAGGCTGTTCAACGAACGGTATGTCAAGAATGCAAATTACAGACCGGGAGAGAGGGGCTCTGACGAGATAAGTCGGACTCACGCAGCCAATTCCCCGTGATCAGGCGCTTCCGAACAGCTCCAGCAGGGCGTCGCGCGCTTCAGCGATGCGCCGGTATTGCGCGTCGTCGCCTCCAGCGTCGGGGTGCGCCGTCTTGGCCAATTTGCGGAAGGCGGCGTTGATCTGATGAGTATCGAGCGTTCCTTCCAGCGGCAGGTCCAGCGTCTCACGATGTTCGAGACCGTCGTCTCCGCTCATCCTGAGAAACAGGGCGCGACGCTTCTCTCGCGCCGCGAAGCGCAACTCGATCTGATCTTCCTGCCATCTTTCGCGAGACATGATCAGACATGCGCCAAACGCAATGCGTCCCTCCGCTTCAAGCGCATCGAGACTGAATGGACCGACAATCCCATAGGGCGGCGCGAGGAATGCGTCCCTGCGGCCTTCGACATTCTCGATTCGGCCAATCGCCGCCATATCGAGAATTCCCATCGAGCCATTCCAGATGACCCATTCCTCGCCGAGAGCCATTCAGTTACTTCCCCAGATCAGCAAATCATTTGTCACACGAAGCGGTCATGAGAGACCGCCTTCCGACGCCTCCATGCATGTTTGCAGCCAAAGCCTATGCGCTAAATGCCAGCCGATCGCTCGGCAAACCAATTGCATAACCGCAGCACATGAACATGACCATCCAAGAGGCCGACGCCCAAGCGCCTGGGCCTGTTCCTCCTTCCCTCAAGCGCTTCATCTGGGACATTCAGTCGATGGTTGAGCTGGCGGATAGCGAGAGGGAGATTCTCGTGATCGGCCGCGATCTCATGGCGCGCCTAGTTGCAAGCGACGATTGGCTTCCAGCGGCATTTTCCTCGCCGGACCCAGATGGCGGCGTTCAATATCAACTCTATCGAGATGGGCTGGAACGCTTTTCGGTCGTGAGCGCCGTCTTGCCAGCAGGATCCGGACTGCTGATCGATCAGCCCAATCTTTGGGAGATTATCGGCGTCTTACGCGGAAGCGTTTCACGCCAAATTCAAGAGCCTTTCGCCGCGCGCGGCGCCGAGGAACCGCGCCTGCTGCGCGCCACCGAGGTTGACGCAAGCTCTCCGCGGATCGCCAGCAGCGTCGTCGAAGTTTCCAACGCCTTGGCTGATCAGGTCTCGATTAGCGTCCATGTCTATGGCGGCGACGTTACGAAATTGAGCGCTCGCCGAAACGCCGACCCAAGCGATGGGGCGCGACTGTTAGGCTACGCCAACAGTCCGAGCGCCCCTCCCTATGACATTCTGACCATACAAACCCAAATCATCGATTGAAACAGCGACGCTGACAAAACCACGCGCGAACCCGCGTCTCTCGTCAAACGAACAGCTTTTGCGCCTTAATGAGCGCCTCCGCGAGGCGGTCGATTTCGTCGCGCGTGTTATACATTGCGAAAGAGGCGCGACAGGTCGAGGTGACGCCCATATGGGTGAGGAGCGGCATGGCGCAATGGGTTCCGGCGCGCACCGCGACGCCGCTGCGGTCGATCACCGTGGCGATGTCATGGGCGTGCGCGGACTTCATGTCGAAGGAGAGGATCGGGCCCTTTTCCGGCGCGTTTCCGAAAATGCGCAGGCCGTCGATCGCCGCGAGGCGCTCCATGGCGTAAGCGGTGAGTTCGGCTTCATAGGCGCGGATCGCGTTACGGCCGACGCTGTCGATATAATCCAGCGCCGCGCCGAGCCCGACGGCCTGCGCGATCGGCGGCGTGCCGGCTTCGAAGC
>JBFXJV010000447.1:0-3093 GCA_050174515.1 Methylocystis sp. | reverse complement strand
CTCGATCGCGCGAGCGGCGCGTCGGCGCGCGGCATGGGCAAGGATGAAGCAGGCGTAGCTCCAGGTGAGATTGTCGGCTGATGTCGGCAACCCGTCATATTGGCTGAATTGTTCGGACAATTCGCGTGACGCCGGCGTAAAGCGGCGCACCGTCTCCAGGAACATATCTCCGCGGCGAAGCGCCGCCGCCGCCAGCCGTTCACGAAGCTGTGCTGCAAGCACGCCGATCGAGAGAGAGGCAGCGGACGTTTGCAATAGGGCGGCGAGTGGCGCACGACTTTCCTCGTCGACGATGATTTCTGCTTTCTCGGCTGCGGCTTGCGCAAGAAGAAAGAAAAATTGCGCCACGCCCAGCGTCGAAAAGTAATAGGCCCCCCCGCTGAAATAGCTGTCGCCAGCATATCGGCCGATCGCCGGCGCGCAATTGGCGGGACGGGCGTGGTTTATTAGATATTCCTTTTCGAACAAGCGCTCGAGCGCGGCCAGCGTCGCGAGCGTCTTGGGATCGACGACGCTATGCGGACCCGTGCGTCGACCCGCGTGGACCGTCGCGAGGATGACGGCGATGTCGAGACGCCGGGGCGCCGGCGCGTCCGGCCCCGCGTCCGTTTCGGTCAGACGGCCGCGATAGACGCCATCCTCGGGATCGAAATGCCGATCAAGCTCGGCGAGCAACTCGCCTGCAACGGCGGCGCAGGCCGCGGCGCGCGCCGTATCGCCCTGCGCGGCCAGGAATTTGGCGCCCGCGGAGAGCGCCGCCTGCTGGACGAGACGCGTGTGGTAATGGAAGCCAATGCATTCCTCCCACAGATCGCAACAGGGCAGCCGCCAATGTGACAGCGTATAGTCGAGATCATGGCGCAAGAGCTGCAGGGCGGGTTCTCCCGCCAGCGCTCGGAAGGCGTCGAGCGAGAAGAAGCGCATCACCGCAAGCGCGCGCAACGCAGGGCCATCATTTTGGGGCCGACCCCACTTCAGCACGTCGAGACTTCCGTCAGCGTTGTAGCGCGCTTCGCCCAATGTCTTGTCGCCGGTGATTTCGGCGATCTCCGCGCGCGTGCGCAGATGCTGAAGAAAGGAAGGATCGACCGTTTCGGGATAGCCGCCGCGCTGCAGGAACGAGGGGCCGTCCAGCAAACAAAGCTTCAGGCTAAAAGCGACGAAGTCGACAAGATGCCGAACTTCGGAGGGTCCGAGCGTTTCGTCTTCGATGGCTTCGTGCAGCGCGTCGGCGGCGATCGCGGAGTCGCGCAGCCAGTGAAAGAAATAGTCGGGTTTCGGATCATACGCCGCCATCTCAGGCGAAGCCACGATCGATCCGTGCGCGGGGCGGATTGTCTGCCCCAACGCGGGCCGATGCTTCACCAGGCCCGTCGCGGAGACCGCGCGCAGCATCGCCTCTGCGCAGAAACGATGCTGCTGCCTCGTCCACTCCAAGAGTTCATGCAGCTTCTGGCTCATCCTCCGCTTCCCTCGCCCGCCATTCTTGCTTCGTCTCACGCGGTCACTATTGCTTTGACCCCCTCGGCGTGAGCGCAGGTGAAAGGGACCTGTCCTGCGTCTCAAATGGCGACGCGACAGCGGCTTCTATCAATCAGCCCGACTCAGCAAAAAGATGAAACGCGTTCCGCTATTCGGCTACGTTTGTCGTTTTCGCCGATGAGGCATTCGAAGACCGTCGCCTTGGGTGGTCAGGCGTCTTGAGACGTTGACCGCCACGCTCCAACGAGAGCTCGATGACCCGCATGTAGAACGCGCTCTTTTCGCGTGCGCTGCCGATCGAAAGAAGCGCTGCTCCGGCGAGCTCCTGGCTAAAAATCTCTATTACGGCCATGCGCAAGGGTTGGGGTAGCGCCTCGATCGCCGTATCGGCAACGACGCAGGCGGGCCTTTGCAACAGCAGTCGCCCGAAGGCGATGCCCTGCTGCTCGGGATCGGTAAGATCCCTGTACCAATGCGACCTGAGATCGAGCGATTCAAAGAGATAGGAAAGTCCCAGACGAGAAAGCGCAGCTTGGTATTCGGCATCGGAGAAAGTTTCTGGCTTCGAGGGATAGGCAAGAATTTCGCGCAACGATCCTTCGGGGATATAAGGCCGTTTCGCCAGAAACATTGTCGTCGTCGGCAGTTCGATCTTGCCTCTGCCCCAAGGCCACAATCCCGCTATGGCGCGAAATAGACTTGTTTTGCCCGAACGGACTCCGCCCGCAACAAGGACACGCTCGCCCGGCGCGACTTTGACGTGGGACTCGCTCAAATTTATCGGGCCCGCAGGAGACAGCACTGTCAGATCGTCGAGCACGAGATCGCCGGTCTCGACCGTCGACAGCTTGATGCGCTCGTCGCCTGTTCCGACTGTGTCCATTTGTAGTAGCGCCAAACGAAAAGCGCCGACGCGCAACAGCGTCGCCCGCCAATCGGCGATTGAGCCGGTGTTGTCGACGAACCATCGTAGAGATGTTTGAACCTGCGTGAAGGCTCCAGCAGCCATGAGCATGCCGCCGAAGGTAAGATCGCCGCCGAAGTAAGCGGGAGAAGCGACGATAAGAGGGGCGATGATCGTGAACCAGCCATAGCCCGCGGTCATCCAAGTCAGCCGGGTCGTCGCTCCGACGAGTTTCTTCAGCACTGCGAGAAGGCGGTCGAGTTCTCCATCCAGGCGCGCCCGCTCTTCGTGCTCGCCGCGGTAAACAGCAATGCCTTCACAATGCGCGGCCGTGTGGACCAGCGCGAAGCGAAGTTCGGCTTCACGCGCGTAGCGCGTGGCATTTAAGTCGATGAGCGGCCTGCCGACGCGCCAGGTCGCGAAAGAAGCGATGGCGGCGTAAAGCAGGGCGGCCCACACCATATAGCCCGGAATGGCGAAATTTCGTTCGCCCAAATGGAACGTCACGCCCGTCGAAAGATTCCACAAAACCCCGATAAAGCTTGCGACAAGGAGCGAAGCCTGGAAGAGCCCGATGCCGAGATCGGTTGAAAGATCTGCAAGATGTCGGGCATCCTCGTGAACGCGTTGGTCTGGATGTTCGCCAAGTTCGCTGGCGCCGGCGAGGAGAAAGGCGCGCCTTGGTATGAGCCATTGCTCGAATAGAT
>JBFXJV010000446.1:0-3100 GCA_050174515.1 Methylocystis sp. | reverse complement strand
CGAGCGACGAATAGCCCGTCCCGAAATCGTCGAGCGATAGCCCGGCGCCGAGCTCCTTGATGCGCATCAGCATCTGCGCGGCATATTCAGGATTCTCCATCACCAGACACTCGGTCAGTTCGAGCTTGAGGCTGCCCTTGGTGATGTCATTGCGCATCAACACGCTCTTTACGTCGCGCAGAAGATCGTGCCGCAAGAGCTGGCGCGACGAGATGTTGACGGAAGCGAAAATCGGCGGATCGACGGCAAGCGCGCGTTGCCACGCCGCGAGTTCGCGCGCCGTCCGCTCCAGCGCGAGCAGTCCGAGGTCGACGATCAGACCGGTCTGCTCGGCGACGGGAATGAATTCGGAAGGCTCGAGCCGGCCAAGGCGCGGATGATCCCAACGCAGCAGCGCCTCGAAGCCGGCGATGGTGCGGTCCTCAAGGCGGACGATCGGCTGGAAGAAGACCTTGATCTCGCCGCGCTCCAACGCCCGCCGCATATCGGCTTCAAGCGTCACGCGATCCGCGCGCTGCGCGCGCATCGCCGGACGGAACACTTCGATGCGGTTGCCGCCCGTGCGCTTGGCGTAGCGCATGGCGATTTCGGCGTCATCGAGCATTTCTGCGCCGCCGGGATGGGTCTGCTGGTCGTAAAGCGCGATGCCGATCGAGGCGAAGAGCGCGATCTCGCGATCGGTGAAGCGCACCGGAGTCGACAGCGCGCGGCGCACCGAGTCGGCGATGGAGATGACATGGTCGACATGCGTCTCCGAAACCAGAATGATTGCGAACTTATCGCCTGATAGCCGCGCCAAAGTATCCTGCGGCTGCAGCAGCCTCGTCAGGCGATGCGCGACGGTCAACAGAATGCTGTCGCCCATCGCCATGCCGACCTGCTCATTGATCTGCTTGAATCGGTCGATGTCGATGACGAGGATCGTCGGGCGCACGTCCTTTTCCATGCGCGCGAGAATCAGGGCGGCCTCCAGACGGTCGAAGAACAATTCGCGGTTCGGCAGGCCGGTGAGATTGTCGTGCACGGCGTCGTGCAGCAGCCGCTCCTGGGCGTTTTGTTCGTCGGTCACGTCATTGAGCGTGCCGACGACGCGGATCACCTCCCCGTCGGGGCCGACCACGGGCCGCGCCCGCAGCCGGTAGCTGAGATAGTGGCCGTCCGCGGCGCGCAGGCGAAACACCTGGTTGATGCGTCCGCGCCGCTGCTCGAGGATGGCGTCGAGACAGGCGCGATAGCGGTCCTGCTCGAAGGGATGCAGCAGATCGAGCCATGAGGAGGCGGCGCCTTCGAGCCCGCCGCGGTCCAGTCCGAGCGCCGCTTCCGCTTCGGGGCTGACATAGATATGGTCGGACGGAACGTCCCAGTCGAACACGATCTCATTGGCGCCGGTGAGCGCCAGGGCCTTGCGTTCGACGTCGCTGATCGCGCCGTGAGACAGACCGCCGGCGGCGAAGGCGTTTTGCATGACCGTGAAGCCGATCAGCATCACGATGAGGACGAGGCCGCCGACGAGCGCGGGAGACACGAGATCGTTGGTGATCCAGCCGGCGACCGCAAATCCCGCCGTCGCCACCCAAACCGCCAGAAGGAACCATGTCGGGATCAACATGATCGCCCGATCGAAGCCATGCGTCGCGAGATAGAGGATCAGCACGAAGCCGACGATGGCGACGGTCGCCAGCGAAATGCGCGCGACCCCGGCCGCGACCGGTGCGTCGAACACCGCAAGGCCGACAAGGTCCAGAAGGATCAGGAGCCACAGCGCCGCGACATGCCAAGCGCGCACATGCCAGCGGTTTAGGTTGAGATAGGCGAAAAGAAAAACGACCAGGGTCGCCGAGAGGACGGTCTCGGCGCCGGCGCGCCAGATGCTGTTGGCGTTGGCGTCGAAGCCGAAAATCTTGTCCCAGAAACCGAAATCGATGCACACATAGGCCAGGACCGCCCAGGCGAGCGCCGCCGCCGCCGGGAAAATGACCGCGCCCTTCACTACGAAGACGATGGTCAGGAACAGCGCCAGCAGGCCGGCGATGCCGATGACAATGCCCTTGTAGAGCGTCAGGCTCGTCACCTTGTCTTTGTAGGCTGAGGGCTCCCACAAATAGACCTGCGGCAGGTTGGGCGTGCGCAGTTCGGCGACATAGGTGACGGTCGTTCCGGGATCGAGCGTCAACCGGAAAATGTCGGCGTCCGAAGCGTCTACGACTTCCGGCGGGAATCCCTGGCTCGCGGTGATCGCCGTGATGCGCGTCGAGCCGAGATCGGGCCAGATGACGCCTGATCCCTGCAGACGATAGTGCGGCGCAACGATGAGGCGCTCGATCTGCTCGTCGGTGTCGTTGGTGAGCGCGAAAACGATCCAGTTGGGCTGGCTGCCCGCCTCCTTGGCGCCGACCTCGATGCGTCGAACGATGCCATCCGAGCCGGGGGCGGTCGAAACCTGCAGCCGGTCGCCCTGCGAAAAATGCTTCTCGACGACATTGGTGAGATCGATCGCCCGCGCGCCTTGCGGCACTCTGACCGACTCCATGGCCACGGCCGGAGCTGATGCGATGAGCAAAAAGAGAGCGATCAGATATCTTTTCAGACGCACGAATTCTCTTCTCGATGCCGCAAGCTCGGAAAACGGGTTTCGCGCGGCCTCGGGCAGGCGCCAAGCGCGTGGGCAGTCATCCCCTTACTTTGGTCGGTCAGTGGTAGAGTCATCCTGCCCTGCCCGCAAGCCGATTCGCCAAGCTTCGCAATAACGGTATGTTCCTTGCGTCACTGGGCTGCTTGGCCGCGCTTGCGGAGCGCCGACGGCGCCAATATACGCTGCTTACGAGCCTGTGTCGCAATCTACTGGCGCATGGCGGTTTTTTTGCGGTAGGCCACCCCGAAATTTGGGAAAACAGGAACGGATTGGATGCGAAGCGCGCTAGGCGGCCCTCGCCTTCTGTTGCGCCGTCTCCGCGAAATCAGCGCGGAACCGGTCAGCGCCCAGGCGCGGCTCGACAAGATCGTCGTGCAGATCGCCGCGAATATGGTCGCCGAAGTTTGTTCCGTTTATGTGCTGCGCGCCGACCAGCGGTTGGAGCTTTACGCCACGGAAGGCCTCAAC
>JBFXJV010000445.1:0-3126 GCA_050174515.1 Methylocystis sp. | reverse complement strand
CGGTCGTCTTCGGCAGTCCGGTCCGCGCCCGCACCGCCAACCGCAGTTTCGACGCGCAATTGCGCCTCAACGGCCGTTTCGACACGGGCTTTCTCGCCCACACCGTCTTTCTCGGCCTCGAACATTGGGACTTCTACTTCGGCTACAACAATGACATCGCCCGCTATGAGGCGCCGCCGCTCAACATTTTCGCGCCCGTCTACTCGCCGGGCGTCAGTTACGCCGGGGCATTCTGGTCGAATGGCGTGGCGCGCGCGATCAGCCGCTCGGTCTACGGCCAGGACCTCATCGACTTAAACGAGAACTGGCGCATTCTGATCGGCGGGCGCTACGATCTTCTCGCCCAGCGCGAACGCGTCTTTGATCCCCTTGGCGCGCTGACCGGCGAGCCGACATCGAGCCTGAGCAAGGGAACCAAGGGCTATTTTTCCCCACGCGCCGGCATTCTCTATCGGCCGGACGAGGAGACGCAGCTCTTCGCCGCTTACGGCAAATCGCTGATCCCCAACACCGGCGTGCGCATCCAAAGCGGCGAAGCGCCGCCGCCGCAGCAGGACACCCAGTATGAACTCGGCTTCAGGCGCGAGTTTCTCGATCGCAAGATGAGTTTCGAGGTCGGTCTCTTCGACATCACCCGCGACAATGTCGCGATCCCCAATCCGGCCAATCCGAGCGGTTTCTATTCCGTCGTCACCGGCCAGCAGCACAGTCATGGGATCGAGGTCAACCTCGGCGGCGAAATCCTGCCCAATCTCAAGATCAACGCCGTCGCCACCTTTCTGCATGCGCTGGTGTCGAAGGACGACAACGTCCCCTCGCAGCAGGGCAGCGATCTCTTGGGCGCGCCGAGGCGCGTCTATGCCTTCACCGCCAATTACACATTCGACTCGGGCGACCTCAAGGGGTTCGAACTCGGCGCCAGCTACTACTATGCCAGCCGCCTCGAGGCGACGCTGCCCAACACCTATGGCTTTACGCTGGCGCCCCAACAGATGTTCGGTGCCTCGCTCGCCTATAGCTTCAACGATAATCTCAAACTCGAAATCAACGCCGCCAATCTCACCAACCAATCCAACTGGACTTCAAACGGCGCGCTCTACCACGGCGAGCCAATGACCATCGCCGCAAGCCTCAGTTATAAATATTGACGCGACGCCATGGCTCGACATTCGAATCCCCCACGGCGCATCCGCCAACCGAGTGAAACATCGGGAGGATCGACACGAGAGAACAAAGCGATTGATTTCGTCTCGATTTCGCAAGCGCTTCTCGTCGCCGACCATGCAAGCGTCAGTCACGCCGCCCGGGCACTCGGGGTGCGTCAATCCGCCGTTAGTCGCCGCGTTCAGGCGCTCGAAAATGAATTGGGCGTATCTCTGTTCGAACGACAATTAACCGGCGTCCGACTGACGGTCGCTGGCAAACGTTTCTTCGATCGGACGCGGGCCGCGTTCGCCGAAATCGATCATGCCGTGGCGAACGCTTTGGCGGCAGGACGCGGCACGGAGGGCATGATCCGCATCGGAGTTCTCCCTTCCGCTATCAGCGGTCGCCTGAGCGAGCTGCTGTATAATTATCGGGCGGCGCATCCCGCCGTCGCCATGGAATTCTACGAAGGTCCGGCTCCGGATCAGATCGCGCGAATTATGGAGCGTCGCCTCGACGTCGCTTTTCTGGTCGATGGAACGCCAACGCCTGGCTGCGATATCGAAAGATATTGGAATGCCAGCGTCTGCGTCGCCCTGCCTGACCAACATCCGCTCACGGGTTGCGACATCGTCGATTGGGACTTGCTGAAGGACGAGCATTTCATTCTGGGCCGCGAGGCGATTGACGCAGGGCTCGACAGAATTGCAGCCGATCACATTGCGGGGTTTGGCAACCGAATGTCGTTCGAAACCCATGACATTTCACAAGACGCCGTGATGAAACTCGTAGGGATGGGATTTGGCCTCGGTCTTATGAACGAATCAAATGTTTCGATATGCTATCCGGGCGTCGCTTTTCGACAGCTGCCGCGCGACCATGGCGATCTCGACTTTTGCGCCGTTTGGCTGCCGGGCAACGACAATCCGGCGTTGCGTCGCTTTCTCAGCCTTGCGCGGACGATGGCGAAGAAAGGCTGAAGGGTGATTTTGGCGGCGGCGCGACGGACTTCTTTGTGGAATTGCGGGATTGCGTAAAGCCTCGATCGCTCGCGATAAATTTTTCAACCATTGGCGCTATGAGCTTTGCCGGGTCGACGGACTTGCCCGTTTCCTTCGAGAGAATCTCAGCATAGGCGACAAGATTTCGGTGAAGCGAGGCGGGCAGCGTGACGGTGAGCTTCACCGGCTTGTCGTCATCGATCCCGGCTAGTTTGAGTTTGGTCATGGATCGTCTCGCTTTGCGGCGATTTCACTGCGTTCGTGGTAGGGCGCAAGCACAAGGTCGCGCGTGACGATCACGCGCACCGGAAATCCCGGTCGAATGGTCAGCGTCGGCTGGATGTTGAGATTGCGTCCGACGATTTGCTGTCCGGTCTGATTGAGGCTTTGCGCGCCGCCGCGGCGCAGCGCCTGGATGAGCGCGCTTTCCTCGCCTGTGGTTCCAAGCTGGGTTCCAACGCCAAGAATGGTCGAGAGGGCCGCGGCGCCGGCGAGACGCAGCCAATGATGATCGACTTCGTCCTCGAGTCCAGAATATCCTCCGGCGTCGGCGCCGGGCTGGCGCTCCAGCACGATGGATTGCCCGTCGGGGAGAATGAGCCGGTTCCAAACGAGCAGCACGCGCGACTGGCCGAAAGCGATTGCCGAGTCATAGACGCCGATGAGCTTCGCGCCCTGGGGGATAAGGAGGAAGCGCCCGGTCGGGCTGTCATAGATGTTCTCGGTGACCTGTGCGGCGATCTGACCGGGAAGGTCGGAACGGATGCCGGTGACGAGCGCCGCAGGAATGACGGCGCCGGCCTGCAAGACGTAGCGCGAGGCGGGATGCGCCAGACGATCCGAACTCACTGTGCGACGATCGGCGGGCGCATTGACGAAGGCGAGTTTGCGATCCTGCATATTTTGAATGGCGCCAGGATCGATCGGCGGCGCTTCTCCGAATTCGACGCCCGGCGATGTAGAGGCGTTTGCCGATAGT
>JBFXJV010000444.1:0-3129 GCA_050174515.1 Methylocystis sp. | reverse complement strand
ATCGGGCTGATGCGCGGCGATCACGAGTCGCGCAATATTCTTCTGCTCAGATCGCTCACTGCGCTTGATCTGCCGATGCAGCTTGCCGACGGACGCGCGGCGACGATCAACATGGAGAAAGGCCCTTCGGGCGAGCGCGTTTTTGCCGACGCCATCGACGCCTGGGGCAAGTGAGTCACAAATTTCGCTTGGTCGCCGCGCCTGTCATTCCCGGCAGGCCAAAGGTCTGACCGGGAATCCAGAGCCGATCCAAGAACGCTGGTCTTGCTCTGGATTCCCGATCGCGCGCGTTGCGCGCGTCGGGAATGACAACCCCCCGCCCTTTCAAGCGAATTTCTCGTGGGACGCGCGTAGCGTATGACCCCGCGTGGCGCAGAATAGAAAATATTACATCACCAGCGTCAGCTTTTTCGCCGCTCGCGTCACGCCCGTGTAAAGCCAGCGCGACCGATGTTCGCGGAAGGCGAACGACTCGTCGAACAGCGTCACGTCATCCCATTGCGATCCTTGCGCCTTGTGGACGGTGAGCGCATAGCCGAAATCAAACTCGTCGGAGTCCTTACGAAGCGCATAAGGCACGTCGCTCTCGGCGCCGAACAATTGCGGAATGACGGCGACGCGCTGAAATTTGACGCCTTCGGCGTCTTCCGGCGTCACCAGCATTCTCACCTTGCCGCGGCGCACGGCGCCGGCGCTCTTCACTGTGAAGAGCGCGCCGTTCAACAGTCCCTTCTTGCGATTGTTGCGCAAGCAGACGAGCTTGTCGCCCGACTGCGGCAGATCGCCGGCAAAGCCGCGCAATTCGCGCAGGCGCGCGTTGTAGGCGCGGCGGGTCTTGTTCAATCCGACGAGCACCTGATCGGCGCCGGTGACGAGCGCCGGATCGAGCGAGTCGCGGCGAATGATTCGCGTCTCGCCGAAAATGCCCTGCTCGACGCCCTCGCCGGCTCTGATCGCCATCGAAAGCCGAATGATCGGATTGTCCGCCGCCTGCCGATGCACCTCTCTCAGCATCACGTCAGGCGCGGCTTCGGTAAAAAAGCCTCCGCCCTTGACCGGCGGCAATTGCGCCGGATCGCCAAGGACGAGAACCTTCTTGCCGAAGGAGAGAAGATCGCGGCCGAGTTCCTCATCGACCATCGAACATTCGTCGATGACAATGAGTTTTGCATGCGCGGCGTCGCTATCGTCGTTGAGTACGAAGGAAGGCTCCTCTGTCTCGCTGTCGGTGGCCCGATAGATGAGACTGTGGATCGTGCGCGCGTCTTTGCAGCCCTTCGAGCGCATGACCAGCGCCGCCTTGCCGGTAAAAGCCGCAAAAGCGACGTCGCCGTCGACATGCTCGGCGAGATGGCGCGCAAGCGTCGACTTGCCGGTTCCCGCGAACCCAAACAGCCGAAACACTTGCGGCGCGCTCGGCGTTTCGAGCCAGCGCGCGACCGCGATCAGCGCTTGGTCCTGTTCGGGCGTCCAGACGGGCATGGCTGCAAAGTCGAATCAGAACGTCACGATGGCGGAGGCGACGCCGGCGAACAAGCGCCAAGCGCGACCCGTCAGGCGCTGAAGCCCGCGATCAGCAACGCGCCGCCAAGAGCAAAGGAAACGAGCGCGAATATCGGGTAGCGCCGCTCATAGCCCATTTTCGAGAAAACGGCGCGCACGGTCTCCGGCGGCAGAAAAAGAGTCAGCACGCCGCTGATCAGCGTGATCCAGCCGACAAGCGAGACGAACGCCGCGGTCGCGTCGCTCCAATTATCATGGCCGATCACGATGGCAAGGCCGATCGCCAGCCGGATCATGCCGATGAAGGCGATGGCGACAGGCTCACGCGAAACGCTCTCGATCATCTGCAGCGCCACGTCCTTGCGCACCAGCATCCAGGCGGACATGATCAGAGCGTAGGCGCCGATCAGCTTTGCGAGAAAAAGCGTAAGCGGCGTCATGAGCGTCTCCTTGCCGAAGCGCTTCAGACCGCCGAAGAATGGCGGGCTGGCGAAGTCTGCAGGTAGGAGTCGAATGCGGCGGCGACAAGCCGAACAAACGGCTTTCCGCGTTGCGTCACGACGACGCGCCGGCCCTGTAAATTTAAGACGCCATCCTCCGCCAGCGCCTCGAGCGACGCTTGCGCCCCATCGAAAGCATCGGTCGCGTAGCCGTGGCGCGTGGCCGCTGCGCCATAGTCGACCTCGAAATCGCACATGAGCCGTTCGATGAGATCAGCGCGGGCGATATCCTCGCGCGTGAAGGCGACGCCGCGGCTCGTGGCGAAATCCCCTGCTTCGATCGCGCGCCGCCAGCCCGCAAGATCGGTGGCGTTGCCGACATAGCCTTGCGGAAGGCGCCCGATTGATGAAACGCCGAAGGGCAGCAGCGCATCGGCGGCGTCGATCGTATAGCCCTGGAAATTGCGGCGCATACGCTTTTCGCGCGCGGCGATCGCCAGCGGATCGTCGAGGCGCGCGAAATGATCGAGCCCGATAGCCGCATATCCTTGCGCTTCGAGAATGGCGCGCATCGCGGCGGCCTGCGCCAGACGCTCGCCGACGCCGGGCAGCGCCGCCGCGTCGATCAGCTTCTGGTTCGACTTGAACCAGGGCACATGGGCATAGCCGAATACCGCGAGCCTCTGCGGCTCGAGCGACGCTGCGAGCGAGGCGGTGCGCGCCGCATCTTCGACGCTCTGTTTCGGCAGGCCGTACATCAGATCGAGATTGATCGCCGCGATCCCGGCGCCGCGCAGCAATTCTACGGCGCGCGCCACAGTCTCAAAGGGCTGAATGCGGCCGGACGCCGCCTGCACATGGGCGTTGAAATCCTGCACGCCGAGCGAGGCGCGCGTCATTCCTGCCGCAGCCAGCGCCTCGACGAGATCGGCGTCAACGAGGCGCGGATCGAGCTCGATCGCGTGCTCGGCCCCCGCCGCGAACTGGAAAAAATCGCGTAGAACCGAAACGATTTCAGCGAAGCGCGAAGGACCGAGAATGCCCGGCGTGCCGCCGCCCCAATGGATGCCTGTGACGCGCCGCGCGCGCGTCGCCTGCGCGGTCAGCGCGATTTCGCTCTTGAGCGTTTGCGCATAGAGGTCGAGCGGCGCCTCCTGACGCACGGCCTTTGTGTGACAGCCGCAAT
>JBFXJV010000443.1:0-3136 GCA_050174515.1 Methylocystis sp. | reverse complement strand
CTTCTGGCGACCGCGCGCAGGATTGATTTGCAAACCGGCGACACGCTCGTTCGGCAGGGCGACGCGAGCGACTCCGGCTTCTTCCTTGTGGAGGGCGCTGTCCAGGTCTATGCGGAAACCGCCTATGGCGACGCGCCGCTCGCGACCCTCAAGGCGCCGCGTCTCATCGGCGAAATCGGCGCCTTCGCCGGACTGTCCAGAACGGCAAGCATCAAAGCTGCGACAGCCGCGCGCCTGTATGAGATCAGCCGCCGTGAGCTTGTCGAGCTTGGCCGGCAGTCGCCCGACCTTCTCCTGGCTGCGCTTGAGCAACTCGGCCATCACATCGCGGCTGTCAACGAAGCCCTGGCGCTTTACGCCAACGCCCTCGCTGCGCTCGAAGCGCGCGAGTTCGACAGCCGCATTCTCGCGGATCTCGACAATCCGCCGCCGGCGCTTGCGACATTCGCCGCGGCGTTCCGTCGGTTTGCGACCGAGATTGTCGGAAAGCGACAGCGCGAGGATGAAATGGCGAGCGCGGCGCTCATCCAGCAGTCGCTCCTTCCCAAGGAGGCAACGATCAATGACCGCCGGCAAGACGTCGAAATCGCCGCGCGGATGCGGCCGGCGCGCGACGTCGGCGGCGACTTCTATGATTTCTTCGTTCTGGACGACGACAGGATCGCCTTCGCGATCGGCGACGTCTGCGGCAAAGGAACGCCTGCAAGCCTCTTCGCGTCGATCGTGGTGACGCTCTTAAGAACGCTTGGCCGCGACCGACAGAATGTCGTGACGGTTGTCAATCGCGCGAACATTCTGCTTTGCGAGGAGAACGACGCTTCTATGTTCGCGACCGTATTTTTCGGCGTTCTCGATCTGCGCGCCGGCGAGATCGCCTACGCCAACTGCGGCCATGTCGCCCCGGCGCATCTCTCGGGGAGCGGACAGATCACGCGCCTCAAAGCGACAGGCGCAGCGCTCGGGATTGATGCTGCCCGCGACGCTGAAGCGGTGAGGAGGCGATTCGAACCGGGCGACAAACTCATCTTGGTCACAGACGGCGTTACCGAAGCGATGAACGCCGCAAGGGAGGAATTCGGAGAACAACGGTTCGTGGCGGCGATCGAGACAGGACGGCAGGAACCGCTCCGGGATTTAGTGTCGCGACTCTTTGCGGCGGTCGACGCCTTCGCACAAGGTGAAGAGCAATCGGATGACATCGGCTGTCTGACGATCGAGCGAAAACGTCGCTAGGCGCTGCAATGAGAAACGCTTCAGAAATGCGTGGCGCTCCTGGGCAAGAAAGGGGACGCCCGTTACGCGATTGGCGCTTGTTGCGCGTCCGGCGTCATCCCCCGGATCAGAAAGGCCAAGTCAGGTCAAGTTGCTGTCGGAAGGTCGCTTTTTCGCTCCCAGCCGGTTCCTCGACCTGAATCGCACAGCGAGAGAACGCGAATGGAAAGTGGAACGGCGCAACCATTGGGTCAGTTAGCCACAAAGCTATGCAGCGCCCTTACATGCTCCAAAAAATGGGTTGACGAGATGCGCGCTGCGCTGGAAGTTTGGCAGTCTCATCCCGGTCGACAATGGTTCCCGGAGTCGGCCTGACCGAACTGCCGTAACGTTGGCATTCCTGGATTGAATGGTTCAGCCGGATAGCGGGCGCATGCGCAACTACCTGAAGTTTTACATCGATGGGAAGTGGATCGAACCCGCAGCGCCAATGACGCTTGATGTGATCAATCCCGCTACGGAAACGGTATGCGGCCGGATATCACTGGGGTCGACCGGCGATGTCGATCGCGCCGTCAATGCCGCGCGCGAGGCCTTCAAGACCTTCTCGCAGACTGGCCGAAAAGAGAGGGTAGAACTGCTTCAACGGATCGTTGCTGAACTCGACAGACGCCACGAGGACTTGGCGAGCGCGATCACGGAGGAAATGGGCGCGCCGGTTTGGCTTGCGCAGCGCGCCCAGGCCGCCATGGGCCGAGCGCATTTCATCACTGCGATCGAGGTGCTTGAGAATTACAGGTTCGAGGAGCGTCGCGGCGCGACGTTGATTGTCAAAGAGCCGATTGGCGTTTGCGGCTTCATTACGCCGTGGAACTGGCCGCTAAACCAGATCGCCTGCAAGGTCGCGCCTGCGCTGGCGACTGGCTGCACAATTGTCTTGAAGCCATCCGAAATCGCGCCTTTCTCAGGCCAGATCTTCGCCGAAGTCCTCGACGCAGCCGGCGTCCCGCCTGGCGTATTCAATCTTGTCAATGGCGACGGCCCGACGGCGGGCGCGGCAATCAGCTCGCATCCTGGCGTCGACATGGTGTCCTTCACCGGTTCAACCCGCGCCGGCGTCGAGGTGGCGAAGAACGCCGCCCCAACCGTCAAGCGGGTGAGCCAAGAGCTGGGCGGCAAGAGCCCCAACATCATCCTCGAAGACGCCGACATGAAGAGCGCCGTCATTGAGGGCGTGCGCGCCGTCATGATGAACTCGGGTCAGTCCTGTAATGCGCCGACGCGCATGCTCGCGCCACAAACAAAGATGGACGAGGTCATCGGCATCGCCAAGGCGGCGGCCGAAGCGACGACGGTCGGCGATCCGAATGGCAATGCTCAAATGGGGCCAGTCGTTTCCGAGGCGCAATGGATGAAGATCCAGCGCCTGATCCAGACGGGGATTGAAGAAGGCGCGAAGCTCGTCGCCGGCGGCGCAGGCAAGCCTGAAGGACTGGAAAGGGGCTATTACGTCAAGCCGACCGTCTTCGCGAATGTTTCAAACAACATGACAATCGCGCGCGAGGAGATTTTCGGGCCTGTTCTGTCGATCCTGGGCTACGGCACTATCGACGAGGCGGTGGAGATCGCCAACGACACCCAATATGGTCTCGCCGCTTATGTTTCTGGAAAGAACCTGGACAAAATGCGAGAGATCGCTTCGCGTCTACGGGCGGGCCAAGTGAACCTAAACAATGCGCCCATGGATTTGATGGCGCCTTTCGGTGGCTATAAGACCTCCGGCAATGGCCGAGAATGGGGCGACTATGCTTTTGCCGAATTTCTGGTAACAAAGGCGATCCTGGGCCTGACATGAGAATGCGCCGCGCTGCGCTAGGATCGTTGGCGTCTAGGTTGTGTTGTCGTGGCTTGGGCGTGGTTCCTT
>JBFXJV010000442.1:0-3143 GCA_050174515.1 Methylocystis sp. | reverse complement strand
CCGTCACAAGATGTCATGGACGCCTGCGACACCCTTCTGATCGTCGGCAGTACGTTCCCTTATATCGAGTACTATCCGAAGCCGGGGCAGGCACGCGGCGTGCAAATCGATCGGGACCCGACCCGGATCGGGCTCCGCTTCCCGGCGGAAGTCGGCCTCGCTGGTGATGCCGCGCTGACCCTGCGGACGCTCAACGAGCGTCTTCAGCGCAAAACGGATCGCAACTTCCTCCATGATGCACAGAGCAAAATCAGGGCGTGGCGCGAGCTTCTGCGGGAGGTACCTGCAGCAAAGTCCCCGCCAATGAAACCCCAGGTCGTCGCGCAGGTGCTCGACCGGCATCTTGCGCCCGACGCCGTCGTTGTTTCGGATTCTGGGCACAACACAGGACTTTGCGCGCGCTACGTCGAGCTGACTGATAATCAATTGTACGGCGTCTCCGGCCATATGGCCACGATGGCTTGCGGTATCCCCTATGCAATAGCTGCTAGCATCGCTTTCCCGGACCGGCAGGTTGTCGCGTTTGTCGGCGACGGCGGTTTGAGCATGTTGCTAGGGGAGCTCGCGACCATCACCCGCTACAAGCTTCCCATCAAGATCGTCGTCCTCAAGAACAACACGCTTGGGCAGATCAAGTGGGAGCAGATGATGTTCCTTGGCAACCCCGAGTATGAATGCGATCTGCAGCCGATCGATTTCGTCAAGGTGGCTGAAGCCATGGGCATCCGCGGATGGAAAGCGGAAACTCCTGAGGAATGCAGCAAGGCGTTCAATGCGGGGTTCGGGCATAAAGGCGCCGCGCTCATTGAGGCGGTGGTCGATCCTAACGAACCACTATTGCCGCCGAAGCGAATGCCGAGATACGTGAAAAACTTGGAGAAAGCGCTCGCGAACGGCACGCCCGGCGCGGAAGAGATCAAACGCGCACTCGAAGAGGAGCCGGCGCTCACCATGCTCAAAGCTTAGCTTTGCGCGAGCAAAGATGTCGAACGCAACGCTGGCATAGACGCTCAAGCTTACTTGATGAGACCTGAAGCCAATGGCGAACCTGATGAAGCTTCTACCGTTCGACGAGGATAATGCCCTGCGGATGGTCGTGGAGACGCCTCGCGGTTCTGGCGTCAAGCTAGCCTACGATACCAAAGCCCGCGTATTCATAGCCAAGCGTGCGCTTGCCATTGGCGTATCGTACCCCTTCGATGGGCTTTGTGCCCGGTACCGCAGTTTCGAAACGGCGGGCGGGATTTCTGAGCATCTAAAACACGAGATCGCACAGTTCTTCGTTAGTACCACGTTCTTTATCGGCAAAGGCGCACGCGTTGAGCTCGCGCGGCCTTAGTGAAGCGTTGACGGGAACGCACGTTCGGCCGAAGGGTTCTGTTGCGAGAGCGTAAGGAGGATGTCCCAATGCCGATATTCAAGCGTCCTGATTCTCTTAATCCTGGCCAGATCGAGGGGCAAAACCCCGCCACTCCTGAGCGCCTCCCCTCGCATACTGCTGATGTCGTCAGCATTCCCGCCGCCGGCGCCAATGAAGAAGAATTGGGCGGACGGCCCGCATTCCTGTTCGAGTCGGACGGACTTGCAGCGGTAACTCTGGATTCAAGCGGACAGAACCTGCCCCCGAGGAACGGCGCAGGATGGCAACTAGTGCGCTATTTTACGCTAGGCGTTCGAGACGCGGGTCTGGCCGGCATCAACCCGGAGCCGATCATCCGGAGAATTCATAAGCGGGGGTTATGATTTGTGGCACAGAGATCATCCGCGAGGCGGCGAAGGCACCTCTCAGTAATAGTAAGCATGACGGCGAAGGCCGGTGTCCGGAAGCCCGAGGAAAAGGAACCCGTCTCCGCGACGGTGCGGCGCCTACCCATGCTATTGTGTTTGGCGCTGGCAATTAAAATTTCCACATCCTTTGTCGGCAGCTCGCCCGGCCGCTTCGAGTCACCGGCCTCTAGCTCAGTCGGTCCGTCCCCATTCGCCACTATGGACCTCGGCAAGTTAACCGACGAAGGCGTTCCGTCGCGCGATTTCTGGGACGGATGGCACCGTCAGATAAGATCCTGTTATCCACCCTTAATGGCCGACTATCGCTAATTGGCGGATCCGGAGCGTACCTCGCGTTTTTTTCGTCGACCACAGCGGATGCTTTTGCGCAATCGACCCCGCCCGCAAACCCAGGTCCAGGAAATAACGCCGTTAATAAGTCCGAAAAGAATAATTCCGGCGCGCCCGTTGCCGGTTCAAACAGCTTCACCGAAGAGCAGCAAAAATCCCGCATCGAAAACAAGGGAGTCAAGAATGTCACTGACCGCAAAAGTCTGTTTCCGTAGCACTCTCGCTTGCGCAGCAAACCGTCGAAGGCGATGTAGGTCGCGGGCGCGTCGCTGGACAGACGCGCGCTCCGGCTTGCTGTAGGGTGCAGCCGTATCTGAACGGCATCGAAGGAGAAATGCCCGTCGACCGAGATGGCCAGTTGCCCATCCAGCACAAAGAACGTCACTGGGAGTACGTGCAGCATTTCCAGCACGTCCAAAAAAAACGCGATAGCGACTTCCCCGATTTGGCCGTGAGTTCGACGTCGCGGCCGGCACGGAACGCAACGGCCAAGTACGTTGAGATCGAGCCCGAGGAACTGGAGGCGGTTGAGGTCGAAAGCACGCATACCATCGACATCGACACCTCTGTTTCGGGACAGGAAATCAAGCGCTGCTACGAGCGGCGTATATATCGCGCCCAACGCGAAGACCGGTGAAGAGGCATTTGCGGTCATCCGAGAATCCCATGGAGGATAAGGGCCAAGTCGCCCTGGCTCGGGTCGTATTTGCCAACCGCGAGCACATCATGGCCATTGAACCATGGGGCAAGGGGTTTCTTGGCACGACGCTCCGCTACGAATTACGAAGTGCGGGACGAGGCCCAAGCTTTCAAAGGGATCCGTTTGCCGTGAACCGCAAAGGAAATGGTCGAACTGGCCTCGCACTCCCCAGGCCGTCAGCGGCCAACCGACGGTGCTCGCAAATCCGGCGATCAGTGTGATCTCGGTGATCGAGGAGCGGGCCGACGGGCCATACATCTGACCGAGCGCCGCGAAGGCCGCATAGTAAAGCCCGAGCCCCCATGCCAACGCCGATGACGAGCCA
>JBFXJV010000441.1:0-3148 GCA_050174515.1 Methylocystis sp. | reverse complement strand
TTCCGCGTGCCGGTTTGGTGTGCGCTCGGCTCCAATCTCGCGCGGATCGTGTTGCCGGAGCGCGTGCGCAATGTCGCGATCTTCGCCGATCGCGGCGAGGCCGGCGAGCGCGCCGCCGCGATGGCCTCGCGCGTCTTGCATGAGCAAGGGCGCAAGGTGGCGATTCGCTTCCCCTTGCGCGGCAAGGATTTCAACGACGAATTGAAGGCGCGTCGCCGTGGGATATGACGCGCCACCCGCCGCATCGGGCGGGGATTTCTCGCTGGAACCGCTAGAAATCGTTGAGCCGACAGCCCTGCATGGTCGGGAGGTTCCCGTAAGGCGATGGATTTGGGACGGCTGGATTCCTAGGGGCGCGGTCACGGCGCTCTATGGCGACGGCGGAACTGGCAAGAGCTTGCTCGCGCAACAGCTCATGACCGCTTGCGCCGTGGGCGAAACGTTTCTAGGCGAGGGCGTCGAATGCTGCAAAGTTCTTGGCGTGTTTTGCGAAGACGACGGCGACGAATTGCATCGGCGACAAGCCGCGATCAACGATCGCTTGGGCGTCTCATTCGCCGAACTCGCAAACATGCGTTGGCTGTCACGCGTCGGCTCGGAAAATTTGCTCATGACCTTCGCGGCCGATGGGCGGGGCGTCCCGGCGCCGTTCTTTTCCCAAATTCTAAACGCCGCGCGGGACTTCGGGGCGCGCGTCGTCATCATCGATACGGCCGCCGACACATTCGCCGGCAATGAAAACATTCGGCCGCAAGTGCGCCAGTTCATCGCCTTGCTCACGCGCCTGGCGCGGGAAATCGACGGGGCCGTTGTTTTGCTCGCGCATCCGTCGCAGACCGGCAAGACCAGCGGAAGCGGCGACGGCGGTTCGACGGCATGGAACAATTCGGTGCGCTCGCGCCTCTATTTCAAACGCCCCGAGCCGGCCGGCGGCGACGCGCCGGACCCCGATCTTCGCACCCTCTCGCGGCTCAAGGCGAACTACGCTGCGGCGGGCGTGGACCTCACGCTTCGCTATGAAAGCGGCGCGTTCATTCCCGATCTTGACGCGACAGGCGTGAGCGGCGGGCAGGGGACGAGTCGGCAACGCGAGGCCGAGGAAGCGTTCATGACTGGCATGAATGAATTGCTGGCGAAGGGCCTGCGCTGCAATGTTCACAAGGGGCAGGCGAATTATGCGCCGAAGTCGCTTCGCGAGAAAACAGCCGGTTGCGGACGCTTTTCTGAGGAAGAACTAACAGGCGCAATGAACCGGCTCATTAAGGCCGGCCGCGTCGAGAGCATTGAGGAAGGTCCGCCTTCGCGACGCCGCTCTTTCTTGCAGGTGGTTGCGCCGGATTTGCCCGGCGTGTGACGCAAAGGCGCTGGCGAGTCCATAGAGCGATTTTCCGCATTTTCGCTACCCATGTAGCGGCGCATACCTTTCGCCACACTCTGCGCCCGGCTCTGACTCGGGAAATGCCGTTTTGAGAAACGAGGGAGCGTGGGCGTGTCTATCGCGCCGTGCGCAGCGGATCGCAACCTGTCTTCTCCCGTCTTTGATCCGAACTGTTTCGAACGGAAATCGTGCGCGGCGCGAACAGCGCAGTATTCGCGGCGTCGTGCGGCGATGGTTTGTGCGCGATGTGGCGGTGGGACTTCCACCCCCCTAAGGTTATATAACCTTAGGGGGGTGGAAGCCTCCCGCACCGAAGGGGGTGGAAGGAGGGGTGGAAGAGGGTGGAAGTGCGAGGAATACTTAAGTTTATTATATGAATACATATAATATTTCGTGGCCACAACTCTATACTTTTACATTCGCGCGCCGATCGCAAGATCACGAATTAACTTTCCCGCGAAATTCAAAAACGATGCTCGTCTTCGGCAATATGCGGGCGTTACTGCGCGTGCGTCTCTCTTGCTGGGAGCGGCAGGCGCATCTGCCAGAGACTCGGGCAGGGCTCCCGAGCTGGCGTCGGCGATTCCTGTGGCGCGCACGGACGCGGCGCTTTTCGAGCCGGCGCGCTGCATGCTCGTCGCGCCGGATTGTGTCGGATAGGTGCACTTATGGGAGAGCGGCTTTGTCGACTGTTGGTCGCCTTTGGTCGTCGCGCGGGACGGCGCGCGTGGCTTCAAGCCGCGAGGCCCGCCTTGATGCGTTGGACCGTCCCGACGCCCACCTTGTGCAAGGCCGCGAGCTTGTGAATGCCGACGCCGCCGGCCTGCAACGCGTCGCGAATCGCGGCTTCCTTCTCCGCATCGATCGTCGGGCGTCCAAGCGTCCTGCCTTGCGCCTTGGCGCGCTCCAAGCCGGACTTGACGCGCTCGCGGATCATGGCGCGCTCGAATTCAGCGAAAACGCCCATCATCTGAAACATCGCCTTGCCGGCGGGCGTCGTCGTGTCGAGACCCTGTTGGTGAAGGAGAAGGTCAATTCCGAGGGCGTGCAGTTCGGACAGGAAGCCCACAAGGTCTTGCAGAGATCGGCCAAGCCGATCAACTGACCAGGCCATGACCATATCGAAGCGGCGGCGGGCCGCGTCCTTGCACATGGCGTCGAAGGCCGGACGCTCGGCGCGCGACTTCGCGCCGCTCACGCCTTCGTCGCGATAGACCTCGACGATGCGCCAGCCCATGCGGGCAGCGACGGCGCGAAGCTCACGCTCTTGGTTTTCCGTGGTTTGATGGTCGGTCGAAACGCGGGTGTAGATGGCGACGGTCTTCATGGCTGGCCTCGCGCGAAGGTGGCGAACTGGCGGGAGCATAGGCGAGCGCTATACAGAAAACAACTGTTTTTCGTATACGGTGGAGCGAGGCAAGGAAAGCCTGAAAAATGGGGGCTTCGGGCGGGCGAAACCGCGAGGGTTTTCTGTATAGGCGCTTGGGGCTATGCGTCCCGGCTATCGCTCGCGCATTTGGGACGGGTCAGCGGTCCGCATCTCGCGACGCTGGGAGGTTGCGCCATGTTCATCGATCTTCGCCGCGAACTTGCTGTGGTTGTTCGCGTCGCCGGGATTGGCTGGGCGGTGTTTCAGTATTTCGAGCGGCGCGATGAAATCGGGACCCCTCGCGCTTTGGCTTTAGCGTTCGGGATCGCGGTCGCGGCCGGGTTTGTGTCGTGGCTTATCGACGATCGAATTGCGGGCGACTATTGGCCGATCGAAGATTG
>JBFXJV010000440.1:0-3148 GCA_050174515.1 Methylocystis sp. | reverse complement strand
AAAGTCATCAGAAGCTGGCGCGTCTTCGTTGTCGACGATAATGAGAATCTTCAGGGAGCGATTCAGTTCATGCTCCGCGACGGATATGAGGCGCATGAAATAGTGAGCGCGACGGGCGCGCTGACTAAAGCAAAGCAAATTAGGCCGGATCTTTTGATCCTTGCCGAGGGAGTCATACGCGTCAATGGCCCGGATCTGATCCAGGAGTTTCTGGCGCGCATTCCCGAAGCGAAAATTCTCGTCGTCGTCGATCAGCTGTCGAGCGGCTTCGGCCAGATCTGCATCGCCGCCGGCGCGCATGATTTCATAGCAAAGCCGCTGCGGGCGGAACTCGTTCGCGACAAAGTCGAGGCTTTGCTGAGCGCCAAGAAAAAGGCGGTCGCAACGTCACGGAAAGTTGCGAACATGAACGAGACCACGCTGCATCTGGGCAAAATCGCCCATGTGCAAGTAAAGTGATCAATCCCAAAGTAAAGAGCGCGCTTGAGGCGAAAGACCTGATTCCGCTTTTTCGGAAAGCGCGCTCGATCGCCGGAGCCGGACGCAAACGCATTCTTTACAGGAGAAAGCCATGGAGCCCGCCGTCATTCCGCCGATCGAGGACGGAGCCGAACGCGCCAAATTGGAGGTCGCGATCGACGATTGCGTACGAAGCTTTTACGCCAAGGGCGCCAAGGACGCGCTGCTGGGACCGATCTTTTCGGCGATCGACGATCTGGATCACCACATGGGCATTGTCGCGAATTTCTGGTCCAAATCCCTGCTCGGCACGGAGCGCTATGAAGGGCAGCCATTCGCCGTTCACATCAATTTGCCGATCGAACCGGAGCATTTTACCCGCTGGCTCGAACTCTTTACCGAAAGCGCCAGCGCAACGCTGCCGAAGACGCAAGCCGAACAGGCGATCGCCAAGGCTGCGCATATGACCCAATGTTTTCAGGCCGGGCTGTTTCCCTTTGTCGGCGCTGATGGAAAGCCTTCGCGCGTTCCTGCCCAGTAGCGCATCTTCCGCCGCAGCGGATAGCGGTTGGTTCACCTCCGCCGATCCTTGCCGGCGGCGGCCCGCCCTCTTTCCCGCATTGGCGCCTGATGGGTTGGCGTAAGCCGCCTGCGCGGCTATGAAGATATGCAAACGTCGCGCGCGCCTCGGCAGATTTTCGCCAGAGACGCGGGAGACAGAAAGCGGGCCGGGAGAAAAGAATATGGAGTCGGTCGAGGAGTTTCTCGCCTACGCCATCAGGTTGGAGCAGGACGCCGCGGAGCGGTTTGGACAGCTTGCCGATGCGATGGAGTCTTCTGGCAATCGGGAAGTCGGCAAGCTTTTTCGGCAATTAGCGGATTATTCGCGGCTGCATCTCGACGATGCCCGCGCGCGCGCCGGATTTCGAAAAATACCTGAAAAGGCGCCGACGGATTTTGTCTGGCCCGACATTGAAAGCCCTGAAACTGCGGCGATCTGGGCCGCCGACCCGTTCCTGGGACGCGAACAGGCTCTGGAGATCGCGCTCGAGGCCGAACGCGCGGGCTTCGATTATTACAAGCAAGTGCTTGAGTCGACGCAGGATCCCGAGATCAAAGCCCTCGCGAAAGAATTTGTGCAGGAAGAGCGGGCCCATATCGCCGAGCTGCAAAGATGGATCGCGGCGCACCGCAATGGACTGAAAGCGCCGGCCGAATAGCGGACCTCCCGCAACATCGAGACCATGACAATAATCGTGGCGGGACTTTGCCCGCCGCGAGCCGTGCCGCTCTTTCTCAGCAGTCCCCCGCGTCGATTGAAACGTCGGCGATCATCTTGCCCTCATTGTCTTTGAGAGAATATCGGATGATCGCGCCGCTCGCGCGACGCTGCGGCATCGTCAGACAAACGCGCTCCTGCAGCTGCGTCTTCAATTGCGCGAGCTTTTCGGGGCTGGAGACCAAATTCCGAGCCGCTTCATCATCGACGATCGTATAATTGTAATTGAAGGCGTTGCCCGGACCTGCCGTCGTGTTGTCCAGGCGAACGCCCTCGCTGACCATTTCGGGAAGGGTCGCGTTCACCTCGGCCGCCTCGCGCTCTAAGGTCAGCGAGAGGGGTTCGGGGTCTTCTTCCAGGGAAAGACTCTCCCGGGTGTGCCTCGCCAGAAAGAAAGCCGCCGCCACAACGGCGATCACCACAGCCGCTTCCAAGGCCCCTATCCAAGATTTTGCGTCCCCGTCGTCCGTCACGGCATGCCTCGCTTTGAAACCGCGGCGATTTTGTCTCGCCGAACCTCGTTTCGCAAGGCGGCCCGGGTCAGTGCACTTTGAACTCGCCGTCGAGGAGCTTCATTTCAGCAGGCTTGACGAGGTTTGAATGGGCGACGATGACCGAATGGAGCGGGCCATCGAGGCTGCGCATCCAGAACTTGAGAAATTTGCGCAGCTCGGGAAAGTCGGGGTGAAGATCATATTCCTGCCAGATATAGGATTGGATGATCTTTGGATAATCCGGCAGACGATAGAGGATATTCGCCGTCGTCAGGCCGTAGCCTTCGAGCTGCAGACGGAAGCCGCTGGACGCCATTGCCTACTCCTCGGCGGTGCGATTCTCTCCAGATTAGGAGCAAATTTTCCGAGGGCAAGCGCTCTAAGCGCCAGGAGGCGTTCAAAAACAATATGCTAGCAGCAAGTGGGCCCGAGCGCCAAATTCTTGCGCGTCCGGCGCGGCGACCGCGGTTCGCGCCCAACCACGCCAGATTTGGGACGAAACAGCCAGAATTCAAATAAAGCGATCGACCGCGAGAGTTGAGCGCGCTTGCGGCGCGCTCTCGTTTCTGCCGCCGAAAGAATACAGCCGATCAGAACTCAGCCGACTCGTAACTGGTGATTTCCATGCCGACACAGATTTCGATGAGAGTGGGTTGCGACCATGCCATGGCGTTGCTCCTCCAGAGTCGTTTCCGCCCTGACGGCGGCTTCAATCGACAATAGTGAGAGGCGCGCGATTTTTCACCTTGAAACTTACGTCAATCCCCTTGCCGAAATTTCCCGTTTGGCGCGGGCGACGGACGGACTTCGCCAGATCATTCGCCGTCGTCGCGCAGGGGCAGCGACACTATGATCCGCGTGCCGCCGGACTGCAGCCTTTCGATCCGTTGCGCGCCGCCCAGCGCGCGTACGCGTT
>JBFXJV010000439.1:0-3181 GCA_050174515.1 Methylocystis sp. | reverse complement strand
CCGCCAATCTCGTATTTGGGCTTGCCGCCTCCTGGTCGATCGCCAAGTTTTCCTTTCCGGGCAAGAGCATTCTCGTCACGCTGATCGATTTGCCCTTCTCGGTATCGCCGGTCGTCGCCGGCCTCGTCTATGTGCTGGTGTTTGGAGGTCAGGGCCTGCTCGGCCCATGGCTTGCCGATCACGGCGTGCGAATCATCTTTGCCACGCCGGGCATCGTGCTCGCGACGATCTTCGTCACCTTTCCGTTCATCGCCCGCGAACTCATTCCCTTGATGCAGCAGCAAGGCAAGGTGGAAGAAGAGGCGGCGCTCACGCTGGGCGCCTCGGGATTCAAGACGTTTCTGACCGTGACGTTGCCCAACATCAAATGGGGCCTGCTCTATGGGGTGCTGCTTTGCAACGCGCGCGCCATGGGAGAGTTCGGCGCCGTTTCCGTCGTCTCCGGTCACATCCGCGGCCTGACCAACACAATTCCGCTTCAGGTGGAGATACTCTACAATGAATACGATACCGTCGCCGCTTTTGCTCTCGCGCTTATTCTTGCAGGGCTGGCGCTCGTCACGCTCGGACTCAAGACCTTCCTCGAATGGCGTCACGCTGACGAGCTCTCGGGATGCGCGCGCCGACATTGAAATGCGCAAGCGCGGCGCGGCGATCCGCGTCGAGGGGCTTGAGCAGGACTTCGGCGCATTTCCGGCGTTGCGTGACGTCGATCTCGACATCCAACCGGGAGAGCTCGTCGCCCTTCTCGGGCCTTCAGGCTCGGGAAAGACGACCCTGCTGAGGGTGATCGCGGGCCTCAATTCTCCGGATCGAGGGCGCGTCCTGTTCGATGGCGAAAACGCGACCAATCTCCCGGTGCAGGACCGCCGGGTCGGCATGGTCTTTCAGAACTATGCGCTCTTCAAACATATGACCGTCGCTGACAATATCGCCTATGGATTGAGAGTGCGAAGCCGACGCACGCGTCCGTCTCGGCAAGCGATCAAGGCGCGCGTCGCGGAGCTTCTGCAATTCGTGCAGCTTGAGGGGCTTGGCGGCCGTTATCCGGCGCAGCTCTCGGGCGGCCAGCGCCAGCGCGTCGCGCTTGCGCGCGCGCTCGCGATCGAGCCGCGCGTTTTGCTTCTTGACGAGCCTTTCGGGGCGCTCGACGCGCGCGTGCGCAAGGATTTGCGCCGCTGGCTGCGCGGCATCCACAAGCAGACGGGATTGACGACGTTCTTCGTCACGCATGATCAGGACGAGGCGATGGAGCTCGCCGATCGCGTGGTCGTTCTCAACGAAGGCCGCATCGAACAGATTGGCGCGCCCGAAGAGCTTTACGATAATCCAGCTTCGCCTTTCGTCATTTCCTTCGTCGGCGAGGCGGTCGCCCTTCCGGTCACGATCGCTGACGGCCACGTTAGGTTCGGCGGTCGCCAATTGCACGTCGACGCTCATGGCTTACGCAGCGGGCCGGCAAAAGTGTTCTTCCGGCCGGCGGATATCGCCGTCGCGGCCGATGGGGACGGCGATCTCGAAGGACGCGTCGAAAGTTTGCGTCGAACGCCTGCAGGCGTTCGCGCGACAATCGCCATCGACGGCTATGATCAAACGCTCGAAATCGACTCGCCGCTCGAACGCTCGGCCTCGCTCGGCGGCCGCATCCCGCTTTCGCTGGCGAAAGCCCGTATCTTTCCGGCTGACGAGAATGGCTCATATGTCAATGCAGGAGACGGCATTTGAGTCCTGCGCTTGCCGATGCGATCGATGAGAAGAACGCCGCCAACGACTGGAATTCGGCGCTCTATCTGAAATTCGAAGCAGAACGCACACGCGCCGCCCGCGATCTGCTTGCGCGCGTCCCTTATTGCGATACGCGACTCGTTTTCGATCTTGGATGCGGACCCGGAAACAGCACCCAGCTTCTGGCGATGAGCTTTCCAGGCGCCGACATCATCGGGATCGACAGGTCAGAGAACATGCTGTCGGTCGCCCGCGCGCGCACGCCGACGGCGACCTTCGTCAAGGAGGACATCGCGCATTGGCGGCCTTCCGAATCGGCCGATCTGATTTTCGCCAATGCGGCGCTGCATTTCCTGCCGGACCATCGCGGATCGATGACGAGGCTGTTGCATTATTTGAGGCCAGGCGGGCGTCTCGCGGTTCAAATGCCGAACAATACGCATGAGCTTTCGCATGCGGCGATGCGCATGGTCGCGGCGGATGGGCCATGGGCGCCTCGTCTGCTGCCGGTCGCCAAGTCGATCATGACGCTCGATCCGATCGAGGAATATTACAATCTGCTCGCGCCGCTCTGCAGCACGATCGATATTTGGGAGACGGTCTATGTTCACCCGCTCGACGGTCCTGACGGCGTCGTCGAGTGGTTCGAAGGGTCTGGCCTTCGCCCATTCCTCGAATTGCTCGATGCAAACGAGCGCTTCGAATTTCTCGAGCGTTATCGAGAAAGACTCGCGCAGGCTTATGCACGACAGGCGGACGGCAAAGTCCTCCTGAGATACCCGCGCCTGTTCCTTGCCTTGCAGAAATAGCGCGACATGACGCTCGGAATGCAGGGCGACCACGACGTTCAATCCTGATTATCCGTGACAAAATTGTAACGGTTAAGCTCGATGCGGCCAATAGTCTTTAAATTCTATAGACAATATCTAATTGATCCGCTTCACTGTGTCTCGCGGCGTCAATGCAAGCAGTTCGCAGAGGGAAAACCTTCCGCGACCGGATTTGAGAGCTGGGATGTCAAAGCGGAAATTGAAACTTGGCGCCGGAGCTGCGGCGATCCTCATTGTCCTCGCCCCCGAATTGTCGCTTGCCGAAGAAGTGGCCCAACAGCCGGTCGGTAAGGCGCACGCGCGGCACAAGGGCGCCGTCAAAGCGAAGACCGACTTGAAGGTCGCGGGAGGCCCCACAACCGCTCCGCCGGAGAAGAAGAGCTACTACGTGCCGACGCGCGGCTATCGTTTGGAGCCGCAGCCCGACATCCCGCCCTATGTGCGTAATCTGGGCAAGACGTATAAGGAGTTTGACGGGATCGACTGGCTGAACGTCGGTCTCGATTCGCGCGTTCGCTTCGAATATCGCAAGGACGATTACCGGCCGTGGACCAATACGACGGTCAATCCGCCGACGTCGCAGCGAAAGTATTTTGCCAATTCGCTATGGCTGTCGCGCACGCGCG
>JBFXJV010000438.1:0-3186 GCA_050174515.1 Methylocystis sp. | reverse complement strand
GAAGCGCGCTTCGCCGCGCTGCTGACGCCGCAGGGCAAGATTCTATTCGATTTTCTGGTCTTCGCGGCGGGCGACGACCGCTATCTGCTCGATTGTCCGCTCGACCTCGCCGCCGACCTTCAGAAACGTCTGAACATATACAAACTGCGTTCGAAGCTGACCGTGACGAATCGCAGCGACGAATTCGCGGCGATCGCCTATCCGGATGCGAGCGAACCTCCAAGCGTCGACGCCGTCGCGATCGCCGCCGATCCGCGCGGACCGCTTGGTTTTCGCGCCATAGCGGAGAAGGGCAAGATTCCGGCGAGCGACGGGCGGAAGGCATATGAGACGATGCGCATTCATGCGGGGGTGCCGCTCGGCGGGGTCGACTTCCCCTATGGTGGAACCTTTCCTCACGAAGCCAATATGGATTTGCTCTCTGGGATCGATTTCAAAAAGGGTTGTTACGTCGGCCAGGAGGTCGTTTCGCGGATGAAGCACCGCGGACTCGTGCGCAAGCGAGTGGCGAAGTATCGCGCGCGGGGCGGCGCGCCCGCGCCGGGCGAGGCAATCCGCGCCGGCGACGTTGAAATCGGCGTCACCGGCTCGCGCCTTGATGAAGAGGGTCTCGCGATGATCCGCATCGACCGACTGGACGACGCCCTGACGGCCGGCGCGACGCCCAAGGCGGCAGGGGCGGATTTGTCTTTTGAGACGCCGGATAAGCCGCCGCCATGAAGATACGACAGCCGCCGGTTCAGCGCAGCGAACGGAACGCCATCACGCTTTCCGGAGCTTGGTCTTCTCCGATGCTTTCCTGCGGAAGCTGTGCGCATACCAGCCCGCGCCGAGAGCGAGCGCGACGCCGGTGGCGATGCCGACCGCCGTCCAATCGCGCAGAAACTCTTCGCCGACCGAGAAGGCGAAACGAGCGTTATATTCCTTGCGGCCATCCGGGCTCCGCGCCCGCACCAGGGCGACATAGTCGCCCTTTTTCTTAAAGTCGTGGTCGAGCTGGATGACCCCGGTCCGGAACTGCGCAGGCGGGAGATAGGCTTCGTTCGGCGCTGCGCCTTCGTCCCCCTTCGGATCCGCCTCGACGATGCGGATTTCCACCAACATGTCCCGCAATTCGTCCTGCATCGTGTCGATCACGATCGTCGTCGGCCCCGTTTCGGGAACGTCCTCGCAGAACTGGCTTCTCGATTGCGTCGGCTGATAGAAGCTGAAGGTTATGACGTCCGGCCCCATCTGGGCCGAGCAATCCCGAACTTTCTGGAAAGCCTTGGCGGAGTCCCGGCGCACCGCCTGCGCGTCTGCGCGCGCGATCAAGCAGATCGCCGCAACGAGAATAATGAGAAGCCTCGCCATCAGCATGTCTCCGCCGACCCGATCGGAGCGCGGCGCGCAAAAAACCGGATGTCGGCCTTTCGCGTAAAACGCGCTCTAAACACTTGTGATCAATCACGGCGCCTGCGCTTGGGCGATCCGGCGCAGATGCAGATTGTTTCAAGCTCTTGATGTTTATCATGCCTCATTTTTGGGCGCGGCGTCCATCGATTCCGGCCGAAGGCGATGGAAGGCGACAAAACGAGCTTGATCTAAAACGTTTTTTCTGGCCTCGACGGCCTCAAACCGTCGTTCATTCCGCGGTCCTTATGCGCCGCGACGCGCGGATCGCGCCTCACGGGCCTGCCGCCGGTTCAACGCCTTCCTAGCCGATGGAGCGCTGCGGCCCGATCGTTTCGCCGAGGCCAAAGACAAAGGCCGGTTTCGCCGGCGCCGCGCAGAAGGCGATCGATGCAGAAGGCGCGCTGGAATCCCGCTGAGACGCGCATTCTCTCAATGGTTCCGAACGGGCGGGCGCAATGACAAAGGCCCGCTTGGATAGCGGGCCTTGATGCAATTTCGCGACGGAAGAGTGAGTTAGCGCACCAGGGAGTCGAGCGCGACGTCCATGGCGCGTACCAAGGCCACATTGCCGAAGAGAATGACCGCGATGGCGAGCGCGACGTAGAACACGTCGTTCAACGCGAGGGTTCCAGCCGTGCGCCCCGCCGCGTTCCGTTCGTTCGTCTGCAGGTCCATTGCATCTTCCTTCCAAAGGCAAATGTTGCTGTGGTCAATTTCAATCGAAACCCGCCTGTTGGGACGTGAGGAAACGCACAGGCGATAGTCAACGCCTCAGCCGCAGATTGGTTGCCTTAATAAACCCACAAAGATTGAAATTTTCCGAAAGCTCCTTCTCCAATGTTCCACGCCAAGCGCTCGAATCCGCGACGAGAGCTGCGACTCGGCTCGGCTTTCGTTTCGCCGGAAAGCTCGATAAGTTCGGGCGCGAACCGGCTGCGGGCACGCTGCTTAGAACGGCCGGGAGAAGGCGCAAAGCGCCACGCCATGCAAAGAGGGGAAGGACCAAAAGTGAGCGGAAGCCTCAATGTCACCGGCCGCACGACCGAAAGCGTCAATGCGCTTGCGGGCGCGCTGGTCGATCGTCTTGTCGCGGGCGCGGCACAATATCGAGTCGCGGTCGAGCGCGGCAGCCTCGGCGAACTGCTGATCGACGCCGGCGCCAAGGTCCCCGGCGGCATAGAGGCCGGCCTGCTGCTGACTGAAATCTGCATGGGCGGGCTGGGAAGCGTCACCCTCTCGCACGCCCCGGCCGCGCCGAAATGGCCGTTCTGGCTGACCGTGGCGAGCGCCGATCCGGTCGTCGCCTGCCTCGCCAGCCAATATGCCGGCTGGAGCCTCTCCCATGAGAAATTCTTCGCCCTGGGCTCGGGACCGGGTCGCGCCCAGGCCCGCGCCGAAAAGCTTTTTGAGGAGCTTTCCTACCGAGATCTCGCCGACCGCGTGACCATCGTCCTCGAAAGCGGCTCGCCGCCGCCAAAGGAGGTCGTCGAGAAGGTCGCCTCGCGCTCCGGCGTGTCGCCGGAAAAGGTCGCCTTCATTTATGCGCCGACGCAGTCGCTCGCCGGCAGCGTTCAAGTGGTCGGGCGTGTGCTCGAAGTCGCGCTGCATAAGGCGCATGAGCTGCATTTTCCGCTCGATGACATCATCGACGGAATCGCGACGGCGCCGCTCTCGCCGCCCCATCCCGACTTTGTGCAGGCGATGGGCCGCACCAATGATTCGATCATTTACGCCGGCCGCGCGCATCTCTTCGTGAAAGGCCCGGCCGCCGCCGCCAAGGAACTCGCCGAG
>JBFXJV010000437.1:0-3204 GCA_050174515.1 Methylocystis sp. | reverse complement strand
CTCGATTCGCCGAATGGACCTTTCCGAGCCCGACCGGCTCGACGACAAGATCGCGCGCGCCCTCGCCCATCACAATCCGCTGCGGCGCGGCCTCGGCCTGCCGGAGGTCGAAGCAAACGTCGTGCGCGAGGAGTTGCTCAGCGTCGCGCCGAGAATTCTGCCGTTCATGGATGCGGTGTGGGAACTGCTGGAAGTCGATCGCCGGGCCGGCAAGCGCATCCTCTTCGAGGGCGCGCAGGGCGTGCTGCTCGACGTTGACCACGGCACCTATCCGTACGTGACATCGTCGAACACGGTGGCGGCGTCGGCGGCGAGCGGCTCGGGAGTCGGACCCGGCGCCATCGGCTATGTGCTCGGCATCGCCAAGGCCTATACGACACGCGTTGGCGGCGGGCCTTTCCCGACCGAGCTTCACGATGCGATCGGCGAATTGATCGGCGACCGCGGCCGCGAATTCGGCACCAATACCGGGCGCCGACGCCGCTGCGGCTGGTTTGACGCGGTGCTGACGCGACAGGCAGTGAAGACTTCGGGCATCAATGGCGTCGCGCTGACGAAACTCGACATTCTCGACGGTTTCGACGAGATCAAAATCTGCACCCATTACATGCTCGACGGCCGACGCATCGAACGCCTGCCGGCGTCGCAAGCGGCGCAGGCGCGGGTGCAGCCGGTCTATGAGAGCTACCCCGGTTGGCGGGAATCGACGAGCGGCGCGCGCTCCTGGGCGAATCTGCCGGCGCAGGCGATCAAATATGTCCGCCGCGTCGAGGAGCTGATCGAGGCGCCGGTGGCGCTACTCTCGACCAGTCCCGAGCGCGCCGACACGATCCTCGTGCATAATCCGTTTCAGGATTGAGCTCGCACCTCCCCTTTGAGGGGAGGGTGAGGTTACCTCCTTCGCGGCCGCGAGGATCGCCGAAACGATCTCACGGACCTGCGCCGCGCGGGCTTGCGTCGCCGCACGCCCTTCGCCATATGGGCGAAGGAGGAGAGGATATGGAACCGCCCAGCCGGCCTTGTGAACAACACGCCTTGCGCCTGTATGCGCTCGACGGCGAAGATCTTTCACTGCTTTCGGCGCATCTTCAGGACGCTTTGGTGCGCGTCGGCGACATCGCCTTTCTTCCCGAGAAGCGGCGGTTCGCGATGGTAGGGTCGCGCTTCGACTGGGCCGCCGAGCTTGACGGGCGACTGGAACGCTGCCGCTGCGGCCTGCATTTCGAAGGCGTGCAGCGCGTACGCTGTCAGCGCGTCGCGCGCGAGCATCCCGACGCCATTCTCGAACTCCTCGCCGTCACTTTCGAGCCAGGCGCCGAGCCGCCGTCGGGCGTGATCCGGCTCTATTTCGCTGGCGGCGCGTCGATCGCGCTCGACGTCGAATGCGTCGAGGCGCAGCTAAGTGACGTGGGTCCGCGCTGGAAGGTCGCCGCCCGTCCGGTCCATGATCTCAGCGGCGAACTTGACGAGAGCGCTCCCCGAGGGCCATGACAGCCGGACTTCCGGCTGGAGAGGATCATGACCCTGCGTTTGGTCGCTGCGGCGCCCGATTTCGAAGAACGTTTCGCTTCGCTTCTCGCCATGAAGCGCGAGGCGTCCCAGGACGTCGACGCCACCGTTCGCGGCATCATCGAGGATGTCGTCGCCCGCGGCGATTCGGCGCTGATCGACTATTCGAAGCGTTTCGACCGCATCGACCTCGAAGAGACCGGAATCGCCGTCTCGCGCGAGGAAATCGCTGAGGCGGTAGCCAAATGTTCTGCAACGCAGCTTGCGGCGCTCGATCTGGCGCTGGAACGCATCACCGCCTTTCACGAGCGTCAGAAGCCGCAGGATTTGCGCTTTCGCGACGCCGCTGGCGTCGAACTCGGCTGGCGCTGGACGCCGCTCGACTCGGTGGGACTCTATGTTCCTGGCGGCACCGCCGCCTATCCGTCCTCGGTACTGATGAACGTCGTGCCGGCGAAGGTCGCCGGCGTGAAGCGGATCGTCATGGTGGTTCCGACGCCCGGCGGGCATGTCGAGCCGCTGGTGCTCGCCGCCGCCAAACGTTCCGGCATCGATGAAATCTACCGCGTCGGCGGCGCGCAGGCGGTCGCGGCGCTCGCCTATGGCACGAAGACGATCGCGCCCGTCGCCAAGATCGTGGGTCCCGGCAACGCCTGGGTCGCAGCGGCGAAGCGCCGGGTGTTCGGCCAGGTCGGCATCGACATGATCGCCGGGCCGTCGGAAGTGCTGATCCTGGCCGACGCCTCAGCCAATCCAGACTGGATCGCCGCCGATCTGCTCGCGCAGGCCGAACATGACGAATCCGCGCAGTCGATCCTCATCACCGACGATGCGGCGCTTGCCGACGCCGTCGCCGCCGCGGTGGACCGGCATCTTACGACGCTGTCGCGCAAGGAGATCGCCGGCGCCTCCTGGCGGGACTATGGCGCGACGATCGTCGTGAAGCGGCTCGCCGACGCCATTCCGCTCGCCGACCGCATCGCCGCCGAACATCTCGAAATCATCAGCGAAGACGCCGAGGAGCTCGCGACGCGCGTTTCGAACGCCGGAGCGATCTTCATCGGCGCCTACACGCCCGAGGCGGTAGGCGACTATGTCGGCGGCTCGAATCATGTGTTGCCGACGGCGCGATCGGCGCGCTTCTCGTCAGGCCTGAGCGTGCTCGACTTCGTCAAGCGCACGTCGATCCTAAAATGCGACGCCGACTCGTTGCGCGCCATCGGCGCCGCCGCGGTGACGCTCGGCGACGCCGAAGGCTTGGAGGCCCACGCGCGCTCGGTGTCGATCCGCCTCAATCAGCTTGGGGCGTGAAGCGTGCAGTCAAGCGAGTCGAAGCGGCTGATTTCCGTCACGCTCGACGAAAATTCGATTGGCCGCGGCTCCGCGGATCAGGAGCACGAGCGCGCCATCGCGATTTACGATCTCATCGAGGAAAACAGCTTTTCGCTGATCGGGCATGACGGCGGGCCTTATGCGCTGCTGATTTCGCTCGCCGACTCGAAGCTCGTTTTCAAGATCAGCGACGCTGAGGGCGTCTGTCTCGTCACCCATATTCTCTCGCTGACGCCGTTTCGACTCATCCTCAAAGATTATTTCATGATCTGCGAATACTATTATGCGGCGATACGCAATGCGACGCCAAGCAGGATCGAGGCGATCGTCATGGGTCGTCGCGGCCTCCATAACGAAGGCGCG
>JBFXJV010000436.1:0-3209 GCA_050174515.1 Methylocystis sp. | reverse complement strand
ATTGGCCTTGTAATAGGTCCAGGCGCGATTGTTCAGAGCCTCGCCATTGTTGGCGTCGATCCGAAGCGCGTCATTAAAGTCGGCGATCGCCTTTTCCATCTGACCGAGCTCAAACTCGGCGATGCCCCGCTGATTGAACGCCGCCGATGTCGGCGCGTGGGAGATTGACTGCGTCAAAGCCTCTACTGCGCCCTTCGCATCGTGATTTTCCCGCAGCAAAGTTCCCAGTCTCAATTCGACTTTCGCCTGCAATGCGCTTGACAGCCGGTTCTCGGCCGCGATTGCTCCACAGAGCGAGATGGCGACCGGCGCCGGTTCATTGAAACAGCGCTCCAGCTGGCGGGCGCGCGCTTCCGACTCGGGCGACGGTCCAGACGGCTTGGGCGCAACGCTCTCCACCGGAGGAGCCGGCTCTTGGACGACGTCAGGCGTCGTCTTGGCCGCCACGGACGGTTTTTCCAGCCGGGCTATAAAGTAGGCGCCGCCCCCTGCGGCGCCAAGTACGACAAGAGCCGCCGCCCAGGCCCATCGGATCCTCGACGGGGATTTGCCGGGAAAGACGGATGTCTCGAACCCCATCAGGCTATAGACATGGATGGGTTCGGGAATGTTCTTGAGCCGCTGCAGTCCACGATCGCTAAATCGCGCGGTCACCTTATTGGCCACAACCTCGTAAACAGATCGCGAAATGCAGACGCCGCCCTCCGGACCAATGCTCTCGAGACGTGCAGCGATATTTACGCCGTCGCCAAGAAGGTCGCCCTCTCTCTCGAAAACATCGCCGATCGTTACGCCGATACGAAACCACATTTGTCTCGCCGGCGGGTAATTCTCGTTGCCGGCGCGAAGGCTTGACTGGATATCGAGCGCACAGCGCACCGCGTTGACCGCGCTCTTGAACTCGGCCATGATCGCATCGCCTGCGGTGTTGAAAATTCTGCCGCCAGCCTGGTTGATGAGCCCTTCGGCGATCCTACGGACCGAATCCAGCCGCGCGAGAGTCTCTTCCTCATTCTCGGCCACAAGGCGGGCGTAGCCGGCAATATCGGCGGCGAATATCACGGCGATCTTACGATGCAGCATCGTCGATTCCAGCGCGGGCCCGGGCCGAAACGGAGCCTATCGCAAGAGAGCAGTCCGCGCAGGGCCGATGATATCGCCGCGACGGAAGTCCTTGTCTAGAGCCTTTAGGTATTGCGCGACGATCCGGACGAGACTTTTTCGGCGCTCTGATGAATGTCGCCGCGGCTCGATCAGGCCATTGGGAAACCTGACGCAATAAACTCTTCGATGCCTTGTTAAATGCCGTAGTCCCGATCTCTATACAGTTGGAGCCTCCGTCAAATGCTGATCGGCTTACAGATCGAAAGCAGGAGATAGGCGCATTATTCCTCGCGAGCGGACGAGTCTTGATCACTGCCATCGACGCGGCGCCCGTGCGGATTGACGTCCCTCTTTGGCGTCAATGCGGCGTGCATGCAAGGCGTTGCGCGTGAAGTCTCGCCGTCCAGCGGCTTCCGCTTCGATTGCCGCCGTAGGGACCGCCAAGCGTTCGCGTGTTTCCTGGAGGGATCGGATGTCGCCACCCCGCCGGCGGAACGAACATCGTCCACCTATCGCCTGGATCAGTGAAACGCGCGGCGAGTGCAAACGCTGCGGGGTGATTGCGCCTCAGGGCTGCGATTTGAGCCTTGAGCGAGGACGACACTGAGGAAATCCCGAACCGACTCTCATCGGAGTTCGGGACCCTCGAAAGTTGAACTGGTTGCGGGAGCGCGCAATCACAAGGCTATAGCGCCGACTTAGCGCTCATCTTGATCGGCCGGGGCCAGGCAAATGCGGAGACTGCGCTGGATCGCCGTGGCCGCGCGCCGCTGTGGCGCGATGCTTACGCGGAAAGTATCGCGCTCAAGCGGGAGAACGCCTTCGAGCCGTAATTGCCATAGGGAAGGCTTTCGAAAAAGGCTTCCGTCGCCTGCGGATTCTGCCCCCAGGCGATCAGCAGACCGGCGACGGCCAATAGCAGAACCGAAAGCAAGGCGGAAGAGAGACCGGCGAAAACCCCAACCGCCAGAATGATTCCAATCTTGGTGATGCTGTTGATCGCCATCGCTGATTCTCCTGATCGCGCCTCGAACTGCATTCGCTTAGACCAATATGGTTAATCAACCGTTATCGCACGCCGATCTGCGGCGCCGCGCGCGACTCGGTCAGGCTGTTGGTAAGGCCGCCGTTCAAGCCGTCCGGACGCCACATAATGCCGTTGCGGGCGTCGGTGCCCCATCTCTCGCCGATGTTCAGACCGCGATAGAAACCTGTCCATATGGGAAGGCGGCGGAAGTCGTCGCGGCGTCCTGCGCCCGGGAGAGCCGCGGGAATAAGGCGCAGCCGATCGCCAGGCCGAGATGAGCCTTCGCCGCGACGACAATCGCCATATTCTTCGCGCGCCGCGCGCTATGTCTCTTGCTGCATGCGCAGCGCTACGGCGGCTCGGTCGGCGCGCGAGCGGCGAGACGCTCGTCGCCGATGGCGCGAGGAGCCCTCGTCATCGTTATCATAAAGCTGTAGGGAAAAACTTCGGGCGTTTCGCGGCGCGCTCACGCGTCAAGCTGATTTGGAAGCGCTTCAGCCCGAGTAATAGCCGACGATCGCCGCGCCGATGAAAAAGCCGATCGCTCCCAAAATCACCAATTTCGTCAACCCTGTCGGCATGTTTCCTCTCCGATCGGCGCCGCTCGCTTCAAATTAGTGATCCGGCCTCCAAGATCAAGAAGCGTCGCGCAAGGGGCGAAACGGCCGCCGATTGGCCAATGCGCAAAAGACAAACCGCAGGCGACGGGCCTGCGGTTTGCAAAATATTGGCGCGCGTTCAGTAGTTATAGAAGGCGACGCAGACGCGGTTGCCGTCATAGTCCCAGCCCCACCTGGCGCAGCGCCGCGGCGGAGCGGTCGCCGCGCCGACGACGGCGCCCGACGCCGCGCCGATCGCCGCGCCTGCAAGCGTGCCGCCCGCGCGTCCGCCGGACGCCAGCGCGCCGATGCCGGCGCCGCCAAGCCCGCCGATCACGGCGCCGCCTGCTGCGCGTTCGCCGGGAGTGTTGCACGCCGTAAGCGGCGCGGCCGCCATGAGGGCGGTCGTCAGCAACAGAACTTTTTTCATGCATATCTCCTTGCAAGGGCGACTCTGGATCGCTCCATTGAGGCGAGGC
>JBFXJV010000435.1:0-3212 GCA_050174515.1 Methylocystis sp. | reverse complement strand
ACGCGCACCGAGCTGGTGCTCTTACAAAAGACCATGGTCGTCGCCGAGGGCGTCGCCCGAGCCTATGATCCGAAGCTCGACATCTGGAAGACGTGCGATCCCGTGGTGCGCTCCTGGATCGAGGAGAATCTTGGGGTCAAGGCGAAGGTCGAGGACGCGAGCAGGAGCTTCGTGGAACTGGCGAAGCTCGCGACCCATCTGCCGCAGACCCTGGCGGAGGCGGAACTCGCGATCAACCGCGTGTCAAAGATGGCGCAGGAAGGCGTCGAATTGTCGGACCATTCGCTCGACGCGCTTTCGGAAATGAGACGCCGATCCGACCGCTGGTTCGTGCTCGCCGTGGTTGCGCTCATTCTGCTTGCGATTTGGATTTTTTAGCGAGCGTGGCGCGCGCCGCGCTCGCCCTTACGGTATCGGCGTGATGCGCAACGCGGTTCGCGGCCTTGGAATTTTGCCGTCGCGAATGCGCGGTTCGTTGCGCCACTCTTCCCCGAGCTTCGCAAGTTGCGCGCCGCGCTTCAGCATTTCTGCGACTTCCGCCGGCGTTTGCTTATATTCGGCGGCGAGATCGGGATAGCGGTCGAGAAAATCGCGAAACGGCTCGGCGCCTTTCACGCCGTCATAGGACTGCGCCACTTCGTCGAGCGTCTGCTCCATCCGCGCCATCGCGACGAGAAAACGCCGCCAGCGATGCGCGTCGAGATCGAACTCTTCGAGGCGCTCTCCGGCTTGCCGGCCGAGATCGGCAAGTCGATGAACCGTCGGCGCATCCATCGCGATATTGAGGCCGCCTTCTTCTCCTTTAAGGCCGATATGGGCGATGCGCTCGCGATAGCCGGGCAAGACGCTTTGCAGATTGTCCTGCCAGTCCTTTGCCGAATCGACGAGCCGCAGAAGGAACGGGACGAGACCTTCGAAGCCGATGACCGGACGATTGATTCCTTCTCGCGCTTTTCTGTGCAGCCAGACACGGTCGTCGGGTCCGCCGCTGCTGCGCTTCTCATCGTAAGCGTCGAGCGATATGGCGAAGGTCGGATGATTGGGCAGAAGACTGTCGAAAAAATGGATCGGGAAATTGCTGGAGAGACCGCCGTCGCTGAAGAGGCAGCGCCGCAGCCGCTGCTGGTCGCTTTTTTCCTGGTAGAGAAAATCCCGCCGCCAGAGCGGCACGGCGCTGATCAGGCCGGGAAAGCTCAGGCTCATGCGCGCGGCGACGAGCACCGGCAATTCATCCCTGTCGGGGAAGCGGAAGAATTCTCCAATCTCCCCCTCCGTCGCCTTGAACGGTCGGCAGACGCGCGTGAGATAGTCGATAACGGAGGCGGGAAATAGCTTTCGCCATTCGCCGAGCTCGAAGACGAAGCCATATGTTTCGCCAACGCCAGAGCCCGACTCGCTGTCGAAGGGCAGCGTATAGGGACGCATTTCCATCAGACTCGTCGTCATCATCATCAGCCCGATGTGATGGCGGCCTTCGGCGGGCTTTTCCAGATCGCCGAAAGTAAGCGGCGTAGCGTCTCCCTTGCAGCCGGCCGTCTCCTCGATGAGGCGGGCAAGCCAGTCGGTGAAGCCTTCGCCGTCGCCGCCGGGCTGGGTCAGGCCCGGGCACAGACCGTAGTCATTGGCGGGAAGCTCTTTTGTGAGCGCGTAAAATATCCGCCAAATCAGCGCGACGGCGACGCCGACGAGGCCGATGACGAGGCCGCTGAGAAGCGCAGCGAGCGGCCCGCAGCCGCCCGTCGACATGAGGATCAAGGCGACGATTCCCGCGACGGCGCCGATCGCGGCGGCGCTGGAATAGCCTTTTATGGCGGCGCGGATGACGCCGGAGATTTTCCCCGCCGCCGATTTCGCCTCGAGCAGAGCGACGAAAATCTCGAAGAGCGGCCACAAAGCGGGCGTCGGCTGAAACAGGCGCCGCAGATTGGGGCCGATTTCGTTCGGAACCTCTTCGAGCCGCGCGAAGCCGCCGGTCTCGCTGAAGCGGCCATATTCCGCAGCCGCCGCGGCCGCCGCCGCCATCGCGCCCGCCGACGTCCCGCCGATATTGGCGAATCTGTATTGTTTGGCGAGTGTGACAAGCGCCAGCGGATAGACGACGCCGCTGGTGATCCCGCCCTTCATGACGATATCGCAAACTTTATCGGGATGAGTGAAAGCGCTTTCCCCGGAATTCATATGAAAATCCTCCTTCAAATAAGGAGATCAAGAATATTACGCCCGCGGACGGTGAAGATGCGCGCGCTATAAAAATGATGCAACAGATTGGCTTGAACAATTCGAATGTCGTTCCCGATCGCGCGCAACGCGTGCGATCGGGAATTCTTAGCAAGCCAATTATTCTTTGATTGGCTCGAGCGGTTGGGCGCGCTCGATTCGCCTATTTCACCCCGACCAGCTCCACGTCGAAGATCAGCCAGGCG
The DNA here is from genome assembly GCA_050174515.1 of Methylocystis sp. Classification (GTDB taxonomy): domain Bacteria; phylum Pseudomonadota; class Alphaproteobacteria; order Rhizobiales; family Beijerinckiaceae; genus Methylocystis. The sequence continues at coordinate 789 of JBFXJV010000435.1, read as the reverse complement.
TTCGGCGGGATAACGCCGCCGGCGCCGCGCGCGCCATAGCCGAGGTCCGGCGGAATCACCAGCGTGCGCTTGCCGCCGACCTTCATGCCTTCGACGCCTTCGTCCCAGCCCTTGATCACCTGCCCATGGCCGAGCGGGAATTCGAACGGCTGGCCGCGATCGCGCGACGAATCGAATTTCTTGCCCTTCTCGCCATTGTTGTAGAGCCAGCCGGTGTAATGCACCGCCGCGGTCTGGCCGACCTTCGCGGTCGCGCCCTTTCCGACCTTCGTGTCCTTATACTGAAGGCCGGTGAGGCTTTTGGTCATCTGCTCTTCGGCGCGGGCGTCGACGGCGATCATGAGGCTCACGACGGCGGCGAAGGCGGCGAGAACTGTTCTTGAGACTAGGCGCATCTTTCGTTCCTCCAGCTTTTTAACCGCCGACCTGTTCCTCAAGGCGAGAACAGGCGAACCCTATTCCAGAACGCCATTGTCGCGGGCGAGTTGCAGCAAATCCTTCTGAGACCGCGCGCCGACATGCGAAATAATCTCCGCCGCGGCGAGCGCGCCGAGCATTGCGCTCCGTTCATGCGGCAGGTCCTGCGTATAGCCGGCGAGAAAGCCCGCGGCGAAGAGATCGCCGGCGCCGGTCGTGTCGACGACCTCCTCGACCGGGAAGGCCGGCGCCGCGACGGCGCTCGCGCCATTGGCGACCACGCAGCCCTTTTCCGACCGGGTGACGACGCCGAGAATTCCCTTCTCGGCGCGCAGCGCCGCGAGCGCCGTATCGAAATCGCCAGTTTCATAG
>JBFXJV010000434.1:0-3214 GCA_050174515.1 Methylocystis sp. | reverse complement strand
CCGATGTCCGCGGCTGCGATCTGCTTCGGCGCTGGAGTTCGCGCTTGGCGGAGGATCATCCATATTCTCGCGTGTCAGCGGCTTTCGGGAGCAGACATGAGACCAACTAGCGGTCGCCGCGCGGCTTCGACGATCAGCGCGCCGATGACGCCAAGCGCGCCCATCAGAGAGAAGAAATGCGCGTTTGATAGGCTCGACCACAGGCTGCCGCACCATCCCGCGAGCAGATTGCCAAGAAACATCGAGGTAAACCAGACGCCCATCAGCGCCGAGCGCGACCCTTGAGGCGCGACATGCGAGACAAGCGACAGCGCGATCGGCGAGAAGTGCAATTCCGAGACGGTGATGACGGCAAAATAGGCGAGAAGCCAGAGCCAACTCGCCTTGCCGCCGTCGCTCGTCACGGCCGCGAGCGTCATGACGCCGTAACTCACGGCGACTCCAAGACAGCCGAACGTCATTTTGCGGATCGTCGAAGGTTCGCGCCCGAACCGCGCCAGCCGCGCCCACAGCGAGACGAGCGGCGGCGTGAAGAGGAAAATCATCAGCGGATTGAACGCCTGAAACCAGGTCACCGGAAGATCGGCGCGCCATCCGAAGAAATCGACGGTGCGGTCGGTGGATTGCGCCGCCCAAAGCGCGATCGTATTGCCCTGCTGCTCGAAGGCCGCCCAGAACAGCGCCGAAGGCGCGAAGAGCAGCATCAGCACGGCGAAGGACCGGCGAAACTGCGCGCGCGACCGCGCCGTCGGCAAGCGCCTGTCGCGCGGCGGCGGCTCGCGCGGCAGATTTGGCAGACCGATCAGGTAAGTGACGAGGCCGACGACCATGCCGGCGCCGGCGCAGGCGAATCCATAATGCCAGCCGATCGTCTCGCCGACGGTTCCGCAGACGAGCGGCGCGAAGAAGGCGCCGATATTGATCCCGACATAGAAGATCGAATAGGCGCGGTCGCGACGGGCGTCCTCAGGCGGATAAAGCTCGCCGACCTGAACCGAAATGTTCGGCTTGAAGCAACCGCAGCCGAGCGCGATGAGAAAGAGCGCAATCAGAAACAGTCGATCGAAGGCCATCATAAAATGGCCGAGGGCCATAAGCGCGGCGCCGATGACAATCATACGCGTGCGCCCAAGCGCGCGGTCGGCGACGAAGCCGCCAAGGATCGGCGTAAGATAGACGAGGCCGGTGTAGAGACCATAGATTTGCGAAGCGAAGGGCTGCTGACCGAGCGGTCCGGAGATCGTTTCAAGCGCGCGCTTCAAGTCGTTGAGGCCCAGGGCCGTATCCATCCGCTCCGGCGTCAGAAGATATTCGACCATGTAGAGGACGAGCAGCGCCCGCATGCCGTAATAGGAAAAGCGCTCCCACATTTCGGAGGAAAAGAGAAAGGCGAGCCCGCGCGGATGGCCGAGAAAATCGTCGCGTCCCTGCATGCGCTCCCGCCACATCAAGCAGTGCGATCGGATGAAGAGCTTCCTCATCCTGAGGAGCGTGCGCAGCACGCGTCTCGAAGGACGAGGAAGCCCTTCACGCGAGCTTCCCGCCACATCAAGCCTTCGTTCCGCGCCGCTCGATCGCCCGCGCGGCTTCTATAGACGACGGATCGATCGGCTCAAATGGCGCCCAGGTCGAGCCCAGCCGCGACGAGCATCCCTAACTCTCGGCAGGAGTCGACAAAGTCCTCACGCCATTCGCCGCGGCAGATGAGCGGCTCTTGGATCGCGCGCCAACGCAGCCCGGTCACGATCGTCTCGACGCCGCGCCGCGTGCCGGTTCCGTCATGGCCGGCGCGAATATAAAGCGCATAGGGCAGGCCCTGGGTGCGCTCCAGCAGGGGGTAGTAGCAGCGGTCGAAGAAGTCCTTCAGCGCGCCGCTCATATAGCCGAGATTTTCGGTCGTTCCGAGAATGACCGCCTGCGCGGCGAGCACATGCTCGGGCGTCGTCAGGAAAGGGCTGAGCGCCTCAACGTCGACGCCTTCGATCTCGGGCGCCCGCGCGCCGGCGACGACCGCGTCCCGCAACCGCTCCGTGTTGCGCGAAGGCGCATGCGCGACAATCAGCAGGCGCTTCGGCAAACGAAGTCGGCTACCAGGGATGATATTCCTGCACGCTAATAACTTTCAAGAAGATCGCCAGACCGATGAACGCGAGCATGACCAGCAGCGCGCTGTAGCCGATCACCGTATAGACTGAGGCGTTATAAAGTGACTCCAAAAATCGCAGCGCGTAGGCGCGCAACGCGCCGTCTCTTTGTTCGACCTGCTTCGCCATGGCCGCTCCTCCTCTTGGAAGCGGGCGCGACTGAATTCGCCCTCAGCATAGGGAACTAGGCGCATTTCGAAGGGCTACAATCTATCTTCCGTCATCATTTGACAACTGTGCGCCCAGTAAGTGAGATCAACCCATTGGAATCACTTAAAAATCTTGGACCGACTAAACTGGAGCGGCGCCGTTAACTCAAACCGTGCGCAGAGTTCAAACTGCACGCCGTCGATCACTGAAGTCATCAAGACGTCGCGCCATGTCAAAGGCTAAAGCTCAGTTCGCGCGTCGAAGCCGATATCGCTCGCGTTCCTCACGATCTCTGTCTGTTTGGCGCTTTTTCGCGCGTTCAATCACTGTCGCCTGTTGAGCTTCGGACATCGACGACCAGCCGGCGATCTCGGCGCGCGATCGGCCGCAGCCGACGCAAATGTCGTCCCGATCGAGTTCGCAAATCTTTACACAGGGACTGTCGATCATCAGCTCTGCTTTAACTGGTCCGCCTAATAGCCCAGGGCGGACACCGCCCGCCGCGCTATAGGCCGGCGCGCGGCGCGCGTCAAAAACATGCTGGGGCGTCGCCTTCAATCTTTTTCTCTTCATCCAAACCGGCTAGACGCGGGCCATGACGACGAAAATTTTCATCGACGGCGACGCCGGCACCACCGGGCTCGAAATCCGTGAACGCCTCGCCCGACGCTCGGACATCACGCTCCTCGCGCTCCCGCAGGAGAAGCGAAAGAACGTGGCCGCCAAGCGCGATATGCTCGCGTCCGTCGACATCGCCATCCTCTGTCTGCCGGACGACGCCGCGAAAGAAACCGTCGCGCTCTGCGACGGGCTCGAGGCCGACGCCCCGCGACTGTTCGACGCCTCCACCGCCCATCGCGTCGCGAAAGGCTGGGTCTATGGTTTCGCCGAACTCTGCGAAGGACAGGCGGCGGAAATCG
>JBFXJV010000433.1:0-3221 GCA_050174515.1 Methylocystis sp. | reverse complement strand
ATTACGCTTGGTGAACTGCGCCGACCGTCAATGAAAAAGGCCGGCGCGCGCCGGCCGGCCCTTTCTGACGTCTGATTGATTGAATCAGCACATGGGCACAGAGCGATAGCCGACCACGTCGCCCCATCGATTGAAGATCGGACGGCGCTCGTAATAGCAATCCGCGTCGCTGGCGGCCGTCGCCGCCAATGCGCCGAGCGCGATCGCGCCGCCCACGGCGTAAGGCGCCCAGCCGTAACCACGATGATGCCACTTGGACCAGGCGAAAGCCGGCGTGGCGCTGGCGACCGTTCCGGCCAGAACCGCGGCGGCGAGGGCCGCAGAGATAATCTTTTTCGAATGAGACATGACGCTCTCCTTGCGTGTCATCGCAATTTTCTGTTTGCGAATGGACGCAATTTAGAGAGCGTTCGGCGCATTGTTCGTGTGGCGGCGCACAGGGCGCGATCTCAACGGCCGCGACTGCATTAAGGCGCAATCGCCCCGATCACGCGTTTTGCGCCCCTCGGGGATGAACATTGGCAAGCATTACGCCTCGCTTTGCGCGAGCAGCTTTTGCTGATGGTCAGTCGTCAGCGCGTCGATGATTTCATCGAACTCGCCCTCCATCACCCGGTCGAGCTTATAGAGCGTGAGATTGATGCGATGGTCGGTGACGCGGCCCTGGGGGAAATTATAGGTGCGGATTCGCTCGGAGCGATCGCCTGAGCCGACCTGCTGCTTGCGGTCGTCCGAACGCTCTCTGTCGAGCCGCTGGCGTTCGGCGTCGTAAAGACGCGATCTAAGAACGTTCATCGCCTTGGCCTTGTTGCGATGTTGCGAGCGCTCCTCCTGCATCATCACCACGATGCCGGACGGAATATGGGTGATGCGGATCGCGGATTCGGTTTTATTGACATGCTGGCCGCCAGCGCCTTGCGCGCGCATCGTATCGATCTGCAAATCCTTGTCGTCGATGGCGACGTCGACGTCCTCGGCCTGGGGCAGCACGGCCACCGTCGCCGCCGACGTATGGATCCGGCCCTGCGTCTCCGTCTCCGGGACCCGCTGAACGCGATGCACGCCCGACTCGAATTTGAGCCGGCCATAGACGCCGCGACCGATGATTTCCGCGACGATTTCCTTGAACCCGCCGAGCGCGCCTTCGCTTGCAGACACGATCTCGACCCGCCAGCCCTTGAGCGCCGCATATTTCTGATAGGCGCGAAATAGATCGCCGGCGAACAGCGCCGCCTCGTCGCCCCCCGTGCCGGCGCGGACTTCGAGAATGACGCTCTTCTCGTCCGCTTCGTCCCTGGGCAGAAGCGCCAAGCGCAGGGCGCTTTCCGCCGCGTCGAGCCGTTCGCGCGCGGCTGCCGTCTCATCCTCCGCCAGGGTGCGCATTTCGGCGTCGAGCGACGTGTCCGCGAGCATGGCGGAAAGGTCGTCGGATTCCTTTTGCGCCGCGCGATAGGCGCGAATTCTGTCGACGACCTCGTCGAGCGCGGCGCGCTCGCGCGACAGCGCGACGAAGGCCTGTCCGTCGGCGCCGACGGCGAGCTTGTCGCCGATCTCGTCATAGCGGCGTAAAATGAGGTCGAGCTTGTCTTGAGCGAACATGTGAAGGCTTCTTGGAAAATGGCGACGGCGGCGGCGCGGAGCAAGAGAGGCCCGCTACAAGGGCACGCCGCGCGCGATCGCATATTCGCGCAACTGCTCGCGCACGGAGGCGCTGCCGTCGTCTGACGCGAGCAGAGAGGCGAGATGAATCTGCGCCTCTTCGAGATTGAGATTGAGGATCATTGTCTTGACCGGACCGATAGCCGAAGCCGCCATCGACAGCGAACGGTAGCCGATGGCGAGCAGCGCCAGCGCCTCGAGCGGGCGGCCGCCCATTTCGCCGCATAGCGTCACCGGCGCATTGTGCCGCACGCCGGCCGCGACGATGCGCTCGAGCGCGCGCAGCACCGGCGGGGAAAGATTGTCATAACGTTTCGAAACGCGCGTATTGTCGCGATCCGCCGCGTACATGTATTGAACCAGGTCGTTCGAGCCGACCGAAAGAAAATCCGCGCGCTTGGCGATAAGGTCGATTTCCCACAGGAGCGACGGCACTTCCACCATGGCCCCGAACTCCAGCCGGGTTGGCGGCGGATGGCGATGGCGCGTGATGTGATTGAGTTCGCGCAGCGCGATCGCCTTCGCCGCGTCGAATTCGGCGACATTGGCGATCATCGGAAACATGATTCGCAGATCGCGATCTCCGCCAGCCTTCAGCATTGCGCGCAACTGCATGCGCAAGAGGCCTGGCCTGTCGAGGCCAATGCGGATCGCGCGCCAGCCGAGCGCCGGATTTTCCTCTTCGATCTTCGCCATATAGGGCAGGATCTTGTCGGAGCCGATGTCCAGCGTGCGGAAGGTGATCGCCTTGTCCGGCGCGCCGTCGAGCACGGCCTTGTATAAGCGATATTGTTCGTCCATGCGCGGAAAGCGCGGCGCGAGCATGAATTGCAGCTCGGTGCGAAAAAGTCCGATCGACTGCGCGCCGGTCTCCTGCAAATGCGGCATGTCGATCGCGAGGCCGGCGTTCATGTGCAAGGTGATCTCGACGCCGTCCTTGGTGACCGCCGGCACGTCGCGAAGCTTCGCATATTGCTCCTGCCGGCGCGCCCGCAGCCGGGCCTTTTCGGCATAGGCGCTCTGCACGTCGGGCTGGGGGCGAACATGCACTTCGCCGGTCGTGCCGTCGACGATGATCGGATCGCCGGTTTCGACGATGTCGATGAGGCCGGGAACAAGCCCGACGGTGGCGACGCCGAGCGCCCGCGCGACGATGGCGACATGGCTCGTCGGTCCGCCTTCCTCCAGCACAAGACCGCGCAGCCGTTGGCGGTCATAGTCGAGCAGCGCCGCCGGGCCCATCGTGCGCGCGACGATAATCGCGTTTTCCGGCACGCTCTCACGATCGGCGACATAGCTCTGGCCCGTCAACTGATGCAGCAGCCGGTTCGCGATGTCGTCGAGGTCGTGCAGGCGGTCGCGCAGATAAGGGTCAGTTTGACGGTGCATGCGCGCCCGCGCGTCGTTCTGAACCCGCTCGACCGCCGCCTCGGCCGTAAGCCCGGTCATCACCGCTTCGCGCAGTCGGCGCACCCAGCCGCGGTCATAGGCGACCATGCGCACGGTTTCGAGGATTTCGCGCGGCTCGCCGGCGGCGATGCGGTCGCTGTGCGCGACGAGCT
>JBFXJV010000432.1:0-3222 GCA_050174515.1 Methylocystis sp. | reverse complement strand
GCCGCTGCCACAATATCAGGAGACAAGTGGCAAGGATGCCGACGCGCGCAAGCACCTGGATGCTTTGGAGCGATTGATCACGCAGCTCGCGGTTGATCGGTCAGAGTTCAAAGCGATCCTGAACGAGAAGGATCCACCGCCTGGGTCGCTCGTCGTCGAAGCGCCCCGATCCCTGCGCGCGAGAATTGTTTCCGACCGCGTCTATGAGCTCCGATCACATCCCGATTTTCGGATCGCTCGAAGAGCGCTCATTATTTCGCGGCTTGCGCAGGTGATCTCCGAGCGAAAGGTACAGGGTGGATTACGACGCGTATTGCTGACACAGGCCTTGCGTCTTCAGTGGTTGGCGTCGCGTCGCTATGACGCGCTGGGTGGCGCTGCGTCGGTTGAGCAAGAAGGCGATGAAGATGGTTGACCGCGTGCAGCGAAAAATTTTCGGACGTCGCTGACAAATTGGAGCCTTCGTCCCGACTTGGCGCTCTCTGAACACGCCCACCATTGTGACTTCGTCGTGTGGAGACGGGTCGGGATCCGCCCCTTAAAGGATACGTTAATGGGTTGGCGAGGACAACAAAACCGAGAAGACGACGAGGAAGCGCGCTGGCGGCAGCTTCCATTCCGCGAGCGCTATAACTGGCGGGTTGTATTCACATCGATCGGCTCGGCCATCGTCGCCCTCATTTTTATCATCTGGAGCCAGTGGCAGTGATCCACCGGCGCTGGTTTCGGATCGTTGTTGGCGCTTCCCTCCTCTGCGGCATCGGCTCCTTGCCCGTGCGCGCCGGCGATGTGGAAATCCACTACGCGCCTGATGAAAACCTTGAGCGCATCGACGTCGACCTGATCCGCTTGGCGCGCGCGAAGATCGACATGGCGGTCTACTCGCTCACGGACTGGGCCGTCATCGACGCGTTGATCGAGGCGCGCCGGCGCGGGGTCGCCCTCCGCATCGTCCTAGACCCAGGCCAGCAGCACGCGCTCGACCGGCTTCGCCCCATTGCCGACGATGTCCGGATGAAACCGGCGGGCGCATACATGCACCTGAAGTCCTATGCCGTCGATGGGCGCCTTCTTCGGTCGGGGTCGGCCAACCTGTCGGCCTCCGGGCTCAAGCAGCAGGATAATGATCTCGTCGTTCTACACGACCCGTCTGCGGCGAAGTCCTTCGAGGCGCGCTTCCAGCAGCTATGGAATGTTTCCCGGCCGCTTCCCAACTCTGCCGCTTACGCCGAGCCGGCGTCAAAGGACGCGCCGACGCCGTCCAAGGACTGCGCCATCAAGGGCAACGTCAACCGCAAGGGCGAGAAAATCTTCCACGTACCCGGCAGTCGCGACTACGCCCGGGTCACCATCACGGGCGCCGAAGAACGTATGTTCTGCTCCGTGGCGGAAGCGACAGCGGCAGGCTGGAGGCCGGCGGCGGGAAAATAGCGACGGTGTAAGGACTGGCCTCGGTAATCATCCCTGTCGAGTTCGCATCCCTGCAACCCGTTGTCGATGACAGCCGGGGCGCCACTTACGGCGCCAGCGCGCGCCCAATCGCGATTCCGGTGACAACGAGGGCCGCGCCAACCGCCATCCCATAGGCGAGCCACTGCGTCGCCTGCCGTCGCGCCACGTCTCGCGCGACGTCTTGCGCCGCGAGCGCGACGGCGCGGGCGAGGTCGGCCTTGGCCTGTTCGACCCCGGCGCGCATTTGCGCGTCCGCCGTCTCGCGCGTGCGCGTCATGATGGCCGCCGCCTCGGTGGCAATCGCCTTGGGGAACTGGCGATAGAGGCTGTCGTAATATTGAAGCGCGAAGATGACGAGCCACAGCGCGTCATTGTCGCGAAGCCCGAGAACCTCCTTCACACGACGAAGCTGTCGGCGTTCTGTCTCCGTCGCCGTCCGGCCGATCAGCTTCTCAAAGCCGGTCGCGTCGTGGGCTTCCATGCCATCAGCCATTCGGCACGACCGCCGAAAAGACGCCATCGACCTGTGTGAGCCAACGTTTCAATTCGGCGCGATTGCCGATCGGCATATCGGCGAGCGCCTTTCGGATGCTGAGACGCTTGCTGTAAAGGTCGTCGCTCACGCGGTCCGCCATGTCGGGGAAGAGCAGGCTCTTCCCGCCCCGACCTTCGATCGACTTTCGAGTCTTCGAGCCGTTATAGAGTTCGAACTTCTCGTCCGCGCCGAAGTAGCCGTTCTTGACGACGTGAACGGGTGAATTCGGGATCGCTTCGAGAAAATCCTGCAACAGCTCCAACGAATCCCGCTGACGATTGACAACCCACAAGGTCACCAATCGCCGCTTCAGCTCGTCGAGCGTGCCGCTCAGCGTGACGCCGTAGGCCCCTACTCCCTGATTGTTCCGCGCCGCCGTATTGACGATAACGGTCTTATCCGCGTTTTCGTCACAGAGATTGACGAGCCGAATCCAGCCGTCAGCATCGTCCAGATTGACGCCCTCGCACGGGATCTCCTTCTCATAGTTCTGCATGACGTCAGGATTCGAGGTGTCAGCGTCGACCACGACAACCGCCTCGCCCCGCGCCGTCAGAAAATGGATGAGCGCCATTGTCACCATGGACTTGCCGACGCCGCCCTTGCTGCCGCCGACCATGTAAATCGCCTTATCCATTCACCGATCTCCTAGATTTCATCGCGGTCGCGGCGCACGCGGAAAGACGACGCGCGCAGCACAGGTTCAGACTCGACGGTTCCAACGGATGCGGACCCTGCGATTTCCGAGGAGGTCGGCGCGGGCCTTTTCCCGTTCTCGCTGGAGTGATGGCTTCCCCGCTTCACCCCGCGCTGGGCTTTCTGTTCGGCGAGCTGTTTCAGCACCCGAAACAGCGAAGGCGCCGAAATCATAATGCCCTGCTCTCTGAGGTAATCGAGAAGTTGAGCATTCGTCAGTCCCCGGCCTTTCGCCTTCATCAAAGGCTCATAGAGAGCACCAATTTGTTCGCGCAGCGTGAGCCGGCGGTTCGGCTTTAGCGCGTTGATCCCTTGTTTCAGACGCTGCAGGTCCTCACCGGTCAGCTTCATGCGATCCTCTAATAAAATGGCAATTATTTAGACCCACTCCCTTCCTTACGCAAGACCTTTATGACGACGACGCGGAGCATCTTGGAGATTGATCTGATATGCGCCTGATGCGACGGTGATAATTTTATGCGAGTCCGTTGGGTCTCTGTGTGAGACGCTTTCGATGTTGATCTAAGAGCCTCATTAGA
>JBFXJV010000431.1:0-3227 GCA_050174515.1 Methylocystis sp. | reverse complement strand
GTCATCACCTCCTTGAGAATGGATAGAATCGATTTGCGCTTGGCGAACCATTGCCGGCGGATGCGGGTCAGAACTTTCGTGGCGTCGCTCTTGTCGAGGGTGAGCGCCCGTGTCGACCAGCGATAGGGAAAGGCGAGCCGATTGAGCTCGTCGAGGACGCCAGGATAGGTCGCCGAGGGAAAACCCATGATGGTGAGGGTGCGCAGATGCGCATTTCCCAGACGCGGCTCGAGCCCGCCAGTCAGCGGCTGGTCGACGAGGATGGCGTCAAGATGCATCGGCGTCTCGGGCACGCGCACAGCGTGGCGTTTTGTCGAGACGCAGGAATGAAGATAGGTCAGCGTCTCGGCGTCGGAGAGCCAGTCGGCTTCCGGCGCAAAACCTTCGATCAGCTGCAGCAGGCGATCTGTGCGGTCGATGAAGCCGGCGAGCGCCGCACGCGGCGAGTCGCCCCCGGCGCGTCCTTCATAGAGCCAGCTCTCGGCGCCTGCCGCGTCGTCTTCCGGCGGTAGATAGACAAGCGTCAGAAAATAGCCGCTCTCGAAATGCGCGCATTCCTCTTCGAACTGCGCTTTGCGTTCTTCATCGACCAGCGCCGAGACGGGATCTGGAAAGCGGCTCGCGGGATAATGCTGTGCGGGATTGCGCTGCGCCTCGACGAAGATCGCCCAACCGGAGCCGAGGCGCCGCAGCGAATTGTTCAGGCGCGCCGAGACGCCGACGAGTTCGGCCTGCGTCGCGCTATCGAGGTCTGGCCCACGAAACCGCGCGGTCCGCTGGAACGAGCCGTCCTTGTTCAAGACCACGCCGGGCGCGACCAGCGCCGCCCATGGCAAGAAATCGGCGAGGCTTTGCGGCTTCTTGCGATATTCGGCGAGGTTTAGCATGAACGCCTCTCCTCAAGCGCCAAGATGCGCGGGGTAGCGCAGATGCCGGCGCACGACTTCGACGAAATCGGGATCGCGCTTCGCCGCCCAGACGGCGGCAAATTGCGCCACGACCCAAAAGGCGAGACCGGCGATCCAGAGGCGCAGGCCAAGGCCGAGCGCCGCCGCGAGCGTGCCGTTGAGGATGGCGATGGCGCGGGGCGCGCCGCCGAGCATGATCGGTTCGGTCAAGGCGCGATGGACGGGAACACGGAATCCAGCGACAGAGCCGCCATCTTTAAGAAGCAAGTTCTCCATCAGATCAGCGCTCCGCCGCCGAAGGAGAAGAAGGAGAGGAAGAAGCTCGACGCGGCGAAGGCGATCGAAAGACCGAAGACGATCTGCACCAGCCGCCGAAACCCGCCGGATGTGTCGCCGAAGGCGAGCGTCAGGCCGGTGGTGATGATGATGATCACCGCGACGATCTTGGCGACCGGGCCTTCGATCGATTGCAAGATCTGCTGGAGCGGCTGCTCCCAGGGCATGTTGGAGCCGGCGGCGAAGGCCGGTGTGGAAAGGACGGCGACGCCGACGATGAGAATGCCAGCGCCAAATCGTTTGCGAACAAAAATCCTATTCATGGTCTTCTCCGAGTTTGAGATGGGTGAGGTCGGCGAGCGCGTAGTCGCCGGAATCGGTCAGGCCCTGGACGGCGGCGAGTTCGATGAGCCGGCGGTTGCCGCCGCGACCCGCCAGCACGGCGATGATCTGGATCGTCTCGGCGATCATCGCGCGCGGAACGGTGACGACGGCTTCCTGAATGAGCTGTTCGAGGCGGCGGAGCGCACCGAGCGCGGAACCCGCATGGATGGTGCCGACGCCGCCCGGATGTCCGGTTCCCCATGCTTTTAGGAGATCGAGGGCCTCACTGCCGCGCACTTCGCCGATCGGAATGCGATCCGGCCGCAGGCGTAGTGATGAGCGAACGAGCTCGGAGAGCGTCGCGACGCCTTCCTTTGTGCGTAGCGCCAAGAGGTTCGGCGCGGCGCATTGCAGTTCGCGCGTGTCTTCGATCAGGACAATACGATCATTCGTCCTGGCGACCTCGGCCAGCAGCGCGTTGACGAGCGTCGTCTTGCCGGTCGATGTGCCGCCGGCGACAAGAATATTGCTTCGCTCGACGACGGCGGCGCGCAGGATTGCCGCCTGCCGCGGCCCCATGATCCCGGCGGCGACATAGTCATCAAGCGTGAAGACGGCGACCGCCGGCTTGCGGATGGCGAAAGCCGGCGCCGCGACGACAGGCGGTAGCAATCCCTCGAAGCGCTCGCCTGTTTCCGGCAGTTCCGCCGAGACGCGCGGCGCGCCGGGATGAACCTCGGCGCCGACATGGTGCGCAACGAGGCGTACGATGCGTTCGCCGTCTTCGGGCGAGAGGCGCGCGCCGGCATCTTCCAATCCGCTCGTCAGACGATCGAGCCAGAGCCTTCCATCGGGATTGAGCATGATTTCGACGACGCTGTCATCGTCGAGCCATTCGGTGATTTGCGCTCCCAACGCCGTGCGCAACATGCGTACGCCGCGCGATATTGCTTCTGCTTGTTGAGCGTGAGCCGCCACTGCTGTCCCCGGTGCTCGTCGAATCGCTCGCTCGCGGCTCGAAACCGGGGTCGATTAAGAAAGGCCGAACTCGGCCGGATGCAACAAGTCAGTCAGGGGCGTAGGGCTCTGGCGTGTAACGACAGGGGAATGGCGAAGTGTGAGCCGCGTGCGACTCGCCCATTGTGGTGCGACTCGAGCCGCGCACGAACGCTCACGGATCGGCGCAGGCGGCGGCGAGTGTCGTCACATTGTCGAGCGTCGGCTAGGCGCGTTCGTCGCTCGTGATGGCTCGCGCGAGGGTGGTTTTGCCAGCCAGACGCGGACCAGCCAGGAGGACGACGGGCGTAACATCCAGGACTTGCCGAATGCGATTTTCGACGTGACGCGGAAACATGGAGATCCGTAGCGGTCTTGGCGACCGAATGAAAGCGAGTGACTGTCCATTTGAAATTCGAGCGCCGTCCAAATGAAATCAAGAGCGGCTGTCTTGCTCAGCGCCGTTCCTTCAGAGGTTCCGTGTTGCAGCGAGCATGTCTCCTGTCGCGGAAACCCATTTCAAAGTGCCGCGCGTCCTCTGCATTAGGGCTGGAACGGACAGACTGTCGAGGGAAACGTCCGCGGCTTCGCTCTCGGTGTTCGCCCATGACAATCTTTTTCATTTGCATAAACCACCTGAAAATGCGAATAAATAGCCTCCGACATGAATAAAGTGTCGCCTTGAGCGATTCGGTGCCTCCATTGGAACATTTCTCCGTCATA
>JBFXJV010000430.1:0-3253 GCA_050174515.1 Methylocystis sp. | reverse complement strand
ATCTAACTGCTCGCGCTTTGCGTGCTGCTCATTTTGCAGGATGTGGCGCTCGACGCTCAGGCGCTGCGCGACTGGGGCTGGCGTATTCCGTTCGGCTTCGGCGCGCTGCTTGCGATCGTGGCGCTGTTCATGCGCCGCGATCTTGCTGAGACGCCAGCCTTCAAGGCGTCTCGCCTCGAAGACAAGCGCGGTTCGATCAGCGCGCTCCTTGCGCATAAGCGCGAGACGGCGACGGTTGTCGGACTGACGCTTGGCGGCACCATCGCCTTCTATGTCTATACGACCTATATGCAGAAGTTTCTCAAACTGTCGGCGGGCCTGAGCGACCGGCAGACGACATGGATCGCAGCCGGCTCGCTGCTCTTCGCGCTCTGCCTTCAGCCGCTTTACGGCGCTTTGTCGGATCGTATCGGCCGTCGGCCGATGCTGATCGCCTTCGGCGCGTTCGGCACGATTTTCACGGTTCCGCTGCTGACCGCCATACAGGACGCGCGCGACGCCTGGACCGCCTTCGCCCTGATCTGCTGCGCCTGGCTGATCGTCGCGCTTTATACGTCGATCAACGCCGTCGTGAAGGCGGAGCTCTTTCCCGCCGCTATTCGCGTTACCGGCGTCGCTTTGCCCTATGCGGCGACCGTATCCGTCTTTGGCGGGTCAGCCGAATATGTGGCGCTCTGGTTCAAGGCGCATGGCCATGAGAGCTGGTTTTTCTATTATGCGAGCGCGGCGATTTTCATCTCGCTCGTGGTCTATGCGACGATGCCGGACACGAAGAAGATTTCGCGCATCGCGCGGGAAGAAAATTCATGTGACGGCAATGCGGAATAGCGCCAGCGTCGTTCCCGGCGCGCGGCGATGACTGGATTGCGTCGTCGCCGTGCGCTCTGAAAGCCGCCCGATCAGGGACCGGCGTGGGCGAGTTCGACCTGCGGCGGCCGCGTGGACTTATCCTCGAACTTCGCGCGATAGACGACGAAATTCTCCATCACCCGCTGCACGTAATTTCGCGTTTCGGTGATTGGAATCCTCTCGACCCAGTCGATCGGATCGACATGAGGCTTACGCGGATCGCCATAGGCGTCCATCCATTGTTTCACCCGTCCGCCGCCCGCGTTGTAGGCGGCGAAAGTGAGGAGATAGGCGCCGCGATATTCGCCGAGCAGAATGCCGAGATGCGCCGCGCCGAGCTGGGCGTTGAAGGGCGGGTCTTTGAGCATCCGCGAGATGTCGAAGCTTACCCCGCGCATAGAGGCGGTGTGCCGCGCCGTGGAGGCGATCATCTGCATCAGGCCCATGGCGCCGGCGGACGAAACCGCCTTCGGATCGAAGGCGCTTTCCTGGCGCGCGACGGCGAAAACGATCGAGCGGGACGCCGAGCCCGGAAGCGCGTTGAAATCGGGAACGCCATAGCCCGGGAAGGCGACGTCGTCGAGCGCGATTCCTCGGTAGGAGGCGACCTTGCCGTAAATGAGCGAGAGTTTGGCGTCACCCTGGCGCGTGACGACCTCGCCAAGCGCCGCGACCTGAGCCTCGTCCTCCAATTTTCTTGCGCTGTCGAGCGCAAGGGGAAAGGCGACCTTTTTTTCGCCGAGCGCGAATAGCAATTCCGCTACGCGAACCGCCTCGTCTCGGTCGTCGCCGGAGGCGGCGGCAGGGGATGGGCGGATCGGGTGGTCCTCGGCGCCCAGGCGCGCATTGGCGAGCTGTCCGTAGAAGGTCGTCGAATGCGTGGCCGCCTGGAGATAAAAATTACGCGCAGCGGAGTCGTCGTTAGTCGTGCGCGCCGCTTCGGCGGTGCGTCCCAACCAGTAGAACGCCCGCGACTTCTGCAATGGAGTCTCTGCGATTTCGGCGAGCGTCCTAAAATGCGCCTCAGCCTTGGTCGGATTGTTCAGAAATCGCAGGGCGATCCAGCCGGCGTTGAATTCGGCGTCGACCTTCCTGCTGGTCTTGACGGCGGCGTGCTGGGCGCAAAGGACGTAGGCTGTTTCCGGATCGCCCTGGTCGAGCAGCTTGCGCGCCACGATGCGCCGCTCCTCCCACCAGGCGTCGCCGTCAACGACGACCTCAATGTCATGCGGCGCCTTGCGGAGCAGAGCGCCCGCTTCTGCGAATTTGTTGGCTTTGCGCAGCTTATGCACGCGTCCGTAGAGCAGCCCCGGATCGTTCCGCACGGATGGCGGCAAAGACGCCGCCGCCTTATCGGTTCCGGAAATGCGCGCGCGGGCGAGCAGCACTACGTCCTTGCCGGCGAGTTCGGCGCTGCGCAAGGCGAGCGAACTCTTACCTGCATAGAGCAGACGATCGGCGCGGAACTTGTGATCGGCCGGCGTGAGAAGCTCGCCGAGCTCATTGTTGAAATTCTTGTCAAACCCCTGTCCGACATCCTCGTTGCGCCAGGCGTCGCGCGCCAGAGCCGCCGCCGTCTCAAAATCGCCTTTGCGCGCGGTCGCTCGCGCCAGAGCGTATTTCCCATAGGCGGTCAGCGGCTCGGCTTCGGCGAACCAGGCCAGCACGATCTTGTCGGGTTGATGCTCGGCGACGAGCGCCTGCTCGCCGCGACGGCGCAGCCAATCCGCGGCGGGCCAGTTCGGATGGTCCGCGAGAAATTCGGCAATGCGTTTGAATCCGGCGTTGCGCGCGTGAAGCCGCAGACCGACCCAGCGGGCCGCGGCGCCGGCGAGGGGAGCCTGCGCGCGTGACGCGGCTTCGTCGCCTTGAACGAAATCTCCGGCCTTATACGCCGCGACCGCCTGGATGAAGGCGTCCGCGTCATCCCCAAGCAGTGACGCGGTGGAATCGACAGGCGTCTCGGCGCCGTTGAGCCAGCTCGCCGTGGGGGCGTTCGCCACGATCGCCGGCAGCGCGCCGTCCTCTTCGGCGCTGAACAGCGAATTCTCGACAGGATGCGCCGCCTCATCGTCAATGTGGCCGCGCCCGACGAATTCGCGAACCGCCTCTCGCAGAGAGCCGACCCGTGTGCGCCATGCACCGAGGCTTAAGGGGATCGAGGGCGTCCTGCGCCAAGTCGATCGTCGCGCCTCGCCATCGCCGAGACGGTCAAAACCGATAATAGCAGGCACAGCGATCGCGAAGGCCGCGATGCCGATCGTGAGTTTGAACCGCGTCGCGACGCGTCGAGGCAACATCATCAGCGCGTTCCCCTAACTGGCGTGAAAAAGCTGCACTCATTTGGTTTACGAAGCTTCAACTTCGCGCGCCGGCTGTGACTTGGAGCGATCCCCTCCCACTG
>JBFXJV010000429.1:0-3253 GCA_050174515.1 Methylocystis sp. | reverse complement strand
CGCGTCGTCGCCGGCGCCTCGCGCGATCATGCTGACCTGCTCGAATATCTGAGCGTGGTTCGGACGCTCCCTTTCTTCGAAAAACGCTTCGATCCAGGCGGTGAGGCTCGTGCGCGGCCGATAGAAATCAAGGCATCCGCTTTTGTCGGGAACCACGACGGAGAGAAAGCCGCCGGTCTTGAGCACGCGCCCGCAGGCCTGCAGAAATTTTATCGGATTGGGAAGGTGCTCGAAATTATTGGCGGAGATGATGTAATCGAAGGGCTCGGTCTCCCCTGCGTCGCGGCATAATTCGTCGATGCGCATCGCGTCGCCGACGAGATCGACGGATTCGACCTGAGCGGCCAGTTCCGGCG
Organism: Methylocystis sp.; assembly: GCA_050174515.1. Classification (GTDB taxonomy): domain Bacteria; phylum Pseudomonadota; class Alphaproteobacteria; order Rhizobiales; family Beijerinckiaceae; genus Methylocystis. The sequence continues at coordinate 2,897 of JBFXJV010000429.1, read as the reverse complement.
TGAGAAAAGGATCGGACGCGGCGCGACGCTTGATCGTTGCCGTGTCGAAAACGTCGAGATAGAGGCAATTGTAGCCGTCGCGCTTTGCCGCGAGGGGCGAGAAATAGGGGCCGAGTTCGATGCCCCTCGCGCCTTTCGCGGCATGTTTGAGAATTTCCTCTCGGCGGCTCATGTTTTGCTCGATCGCATTCGCGGCGAATATTATCGGCGCTCGAGGGCGCTGGCCTTGCGATGAGAAAGTGGGCCGGTCAAGTTTCCGGCGCTTCCTTCATGGTCCGCGCGGCGGCCGCCTTGGCGCGGCCTTTTGCGACGATCGCCGCGAGCGACGGGTCTTTGGCCACCGCCTCCTCGATCAGCCGGTTTGAAGTTTCCTCGATCTCACTCGTCAGCCGGTCAAAAAATTCGCGCGCCTCCATGCCCGGCGCGATCAGCGGCAGGAATTGGATCACCGCCGTTCCCGGCCGGACGATGAAGGATCGGCGCGGCCAAAACAGACCCGAATTCACCGCGACCGGCAACACCGGCGTATCGGTCGCGGCGTAAAGTTGCGCGACGCCGAACCTGTACTGCGGCGGCGCGCCGGCCGGACGGCGCGTGCCTTCAGGGAAAATGAAGAGCTGGCGTCCCTGCGTGAAAATCTTCTTCGCCTTGGCGATCAGCTGCGGCAGGAGCTTGCCGCCCTTGGCGCGGTCGATCGCGATCTGCTCGGCGGCCAGGAGATACCAGCCGAAAAAAGGCAGCCAGATCAGCTCGTGCTTCAAAATGTAGCTGAAGTCGGGAAAGCGGATCGGCAGGACGAAGGTCTCCCAGATCGACTGATGTTTGCAGGCGACGATCACCGCCCCTTTGGGAATGTTCTCGAGCCCGCGCCAGTCGATCTTCAATCCGCAGATTTTGTCGAGCAGCCAGAGAGTCGTGCGCCCCCAGGTGCGGCCGAGCTCCTGATTGATCTGACGGCGCATCGGCATCGCCGGCAGCCAGACGAGCATCAGGGCGACGGTGTTCAGGAAGAATACGATCTGAAAAACGAGCGAGCGCAGGAAGAGCATGGCGAGGTCGGGGCGAAGAGGCGTCGCGGCTTTTTAGGGCGCCAGGGCGCGCCGAAACAAGGCTTATCGCGATTGCGCCGCCGCTGATCGGCTCCTGGCCTGCCGAACCGGCCGCGGCGCCTGTCATTTGCCTTCGGCTTGAATGATGCTAAGAGCACCCGCCAACCCCTGACGGCGCAGGCCGTCAAATGACCCTCCGCGGCTGACGCTTTCGCGCCGCCGCTCAAAGGAGTTGGCGCCAATGGCCATATCGCCCGTCACGTTGACCGAAGCGCTGACCTTCGATGACGTGCTGCTGCGGCCCGGCCATTCGAGGGTGATGCCTTCGGGCGTCGACGTCACCACGCGCCTGACCCGCGAAATCTCGCTCAACCTGCCGATCGTCTCGGCCGCGATGGACACCGTCACCGAGGCGCGTCTCGCGATCGCCATGGCGCAGGCGGGCGGCATCGGCGTCATTCATCAGAACCTGTCGCCGGCCGCCCAGGCGGCGGAAGTGCGCAAGGTCAAGCGCTATGAAAGCGGCATGGTGATCGATCCGATCACGATCTTCCCCGACGAAACGCTCGCCGACGCGCTTGCCCTGATGGCCGGGCAGGGCATTTCCGGAATTCCCGTCGTTGAGCGCGCCGGTGACGGCGGCAAGGGCAAGCTCGTCGGCATTCTCACCAACCGCGACGTGCGCTTCGCCCAGGACCGCAGCCAGCCGGTGGCCGAGCTGATGACCAAGAAGCTCGTCACGGTGCGGGAGGGCGTGGGGCAGGCGGAGGCGCAACGTCTGCTCCACGAACATCGCATCGAGAAGCTTCTGGTCGTCGACGAAGACTATCACTGCGTCGGACTCGTCACCGTCAAGGATATCGAAAAGGCGACGCTTCACCCTTACGCCTGCAAGGACCACGAAGGGCGATTGCGCGTCGCCGCCGCCTCGACCGTCGGCGACCATGGGTTCGAGCGCGCGCTCCAGCTCATCGACGCCGGCGTCGATTGCGTGGTGATCGATACCGCGCACGGCCATTCGCAGGCGGTGATCGATCAGGTGGCGCGGGTGAAGAAAGCTTCGAACAAGGTGTCGATCATCGCCGGCAATATCGCCACGGCCGAAGCCGCCAAGGCGCTGATCGGCGCCGGCGCCGACGCAATCAAGATCGGCATCGGCCCCGGCTCGATCTGCACCACTCGAATCGTCGCCGGCGTCGGCGTGCCGCAGCTCACCGCGATCATGGAGGTCTCCGAGGAGGCGCGCAGAGCCGACGTTCCGGTGATCGGCGACGGCGGCGTCAAATATTCCGGCGATCTTGCCAAGGCGATTGCGGCGGGCGCCGACGTCGTGATGATCGGTTCGCTCTTCGCCGGCGCCGAGGAATCGCCCGGCGAGGTGTTCTTGTACCAGGGCCGATCGTTCAAGGCCTATCGCGGCATGGGGTCGGTGGGCGCGATGACCGCCGGATCGGCCACGCGCTATTTTCAGGGCGATGTAAAGGAACAGCTCAAACTCGTGCCCGAGGGCATCGAGGGGCAGGTACCCTATCGCGGCCCGATCGCGCCGATCCTTTACCAGCTGGCTGGGGGCCTGCGCGCGGCGATGGGCTATGTCGGCGCCCCGACCATCAAGGAATTTCAGGAACGCGCGCAATTCGTGCGCATCACCAACGCCGGATTGCGCGAAAGCCATGTCCATGACGTAGCGATCACGCGCGAAAGCCCGAACTATCCGACAGGCGTGTGAGACGCACAAAATAGGGGCCGCGCAACGGCCCCGAAGGCTTGGGAGAAGAGTTAATGAGCAAACAACCGGGTCGCAAAGCGGCTTGAGAAGTGAGCGTCAAATAAGCGAACAATGAGAGC
>JBFXJV010000428.1:0-3254 GCA_050174515.1 Methylocystis sp. | reverse complement strand
ACCTCGGTGTCGGGACTCTCATCCGGCGCAGCGATGGCTTTACAGTTTCATGTCGCGCATTCCGGCATCGTCAAAGGCGCCGGCATCATCGCCGGCGTTCCCTATGATTGCGCGGAGCGGAGCCTGACCCGCGCGACCAGCAACTGCATGAAGCCCGACGCCGCGCATCCGGTCCCTGATCCGGCGCATCTGAAGGATCTCACCGACTCGCTCGCGCGCTCGGGGGCGATCGACGACGTCGCCAATTTAAATGACGCGCGGGTGTGGCTCTTTTCCGGCCGCAAGGATGAAACGGTGTTTCCCGTCGTGATGAATGCGGCGCGCGACTATTATGCCTATTATGTGCCGCCGGACAGTATCGTTTATCGAAACGACATCGGCGCCGGACACGCCCTGGTGACGGAGGACTATGGCGACGAGGAGTGCGCCGTGACCAAGGCGCCCTTCATCGTAGACTGCAATTTCGACTCCGCGAAAGCGCTGCTCGAACAGATATACGGCCCGCTCAATCCGGCGAGCGTGCAGACCACCGGAAAATATGTCGAGTTCGACCAGAAGGAATTTCTGCCCGACGGCAGCGCCTATAATCATAGTCTAAGCGATGTCGGCTACGCCTATATTCCGCATGTCTGCGCCATTGAGACATGCCGCGTGCATGTCGCGCTGCACGGCTGCAGACAGCAGGCGGCCGAGATCGGGGACGCCTTCTATAAGCATGCGGGCTACAATCGCTGGGCGGATACGAACCGCATCATCGTCGTCTATCCGCAAACCATCAGCCGCCTGGGCTGGGGCTGGCCATTCTATACGCTGAATTTCGTATGGAACCCGAACGCCTGCTGGGACTGGTGGGGCTATGACAGCGCCGACTACCCTACGAAAAAAGGCCCGCAGATCGCCGCCATTCGCGCGATGGTGGAGCGGCTTTCGACCAAGCCGTGAGGCGCTAGCGGCGCGCGCGAATGCTGAGGCGCCGCAGTCCTCGCGCGTCGAGACGCGAGCTTCGATCTCGAGCGCGCCCAAGCTCGACATTCGATGCGCAAGTCGGATAAACCGCGACTTGCGGCCGCTCCTCAGGATGAGGGGCGTTCTCGTGGACTCTTATATGAATTCCGGTTGAACCATTCGCTTGAGCCGTGTCATTCCCGGCAGGCTACTGGCCTGACCGGGAATCCAGAGCTGCCGCAGGAGCGCTGGTCCTGCTATGGATTCCCGATCGCTCGCTTCGCAAGCGTCGGGAATGACACCCGAGCCGTTCAAACGGATTTCGTATTAATGGCATGCGGCTTCCATAAGCAGTCCTCATGCTGAGGAGCCGCGAAGCGGCGTCTCGAAGCACGTGGACCGCGGATTTCAAGCATGAGACGAGAAGACGCAAACGCCCTGGTCAACCGCCCGCAGCTTTCAGCCCCTTCTCGAGATCGGCGATGATGTCGTCGATATGTTCGAGGCCGATCGACAGACGCACATAGCCGGGCGTGACGCCGGACGCGAGCTGCGCTTCTTCGGCAAGTTGCGAATGGGTCGTCGTCGCGGGATGAATGGCAAGGCTGCGGGCGTCGCCGATATTGGCGACGTGATAGAACATTTCCAGCGCGTCGATGAATCGGCGGCCGGCTTCGAGACCGCCTTTCAACTCGAAGCCGAGCAGCGCGCCATAGCCGCCCTTCAGATAGGCGTCGGCGCGTCGGCGCGTCTCGCCCGTCTGTTGCGATGGATGAATGACTCGCGTCACTTCGCTGCGCTTAACCAGGAAGTCGACGACCTTTTGCGTGTTCTGCACATGGCGCTCCATGCGCAGCGTCACCGTCTCGACGCCCTGCAGCGTCAGAAAGGCGTTGAACGGCGAGGGCGCCGGACCGAGATCGCGCAACAGCGTCGCGCGCGCCTTGATGATATAGGCGACCGGTCCGATGGGCTTGACCGCCTCGACCCAGATCGCGCCGTGGTAGCTCGGATCGGGCGTATTGAGCGCCGGCTGGCGCTGCGCGAATTTCTCCCAGTCGAAATTGCCGGCGTCGACGATGGCGCCGCCGATCGAATTGCCATGGCCGCCGAGATATTTCGTCGTCGAATAAACCACGATCGCCGCGCCGTGATCGATCGGTCGGCAGAGAATCGGCGCCGCCGTATTGTCCATGATCAGAGGCACGCCGAGTTCGCGGCCGATCGCCGCGACTTCAGCGATCGGGAAGACTGTGAGCTTGGGATTGGGCAAGGTCTCCGCATAATAGGCGCGCGTACGTTCGTCGGTGGCGCGGCGGAAATTCTCAGGATCGGCCGGATCGACGAAGCGCACGTCGAGGCCCTGGTCCTTCAGCGTATTGGCGAAGAGATTCCAGGTGCCCCCGTAAAGATCAGTTGACGACACGATATTGTCGCCGACGCGCGCGAGATTCTGCAGTGACAGCGCCGACGCCGCCTGTCCGGACGCGAGCGCCAGACTCGCGACGCCGCCTTCCAGCGCCGCCAATCGCGCCTCCAAGACGCCCGTCGTTGGATTGCCGATGCGCGTATAGATGTGGCCGAGCTCCTTGAGCGCGAAGAGACTGGCGGCGTGCTCGGTGTCGCGAAACTGATAGGATGTCGTCTGATAGATCGGGACGGCGACCGCGCCGTTGGTCTCATCCGCGCGCCAGCCGGCATGGAGCGCAATCGTTTCGGCGTGTTTGCTGTCGACGGCCATCGTCCACCTCCCCGCATGAGCGTAAGCTCAATAGATCAAAGTCGACGTGCGCGCTACAAGATGCGCCAGATCGCGGGAAGCGTCGATGCGATTCAAGCGTCGCGTTATTTCTTGAGTCGTGTCGTTCGACGACTATAATCCGCTTCGGCCAAAAATGATCGCAACCCCGCGACTCGGGCCAACATCCAAAGGGGGAATCGCCACATGAGGAAAGTACTGCTGTTGACGGCCGCAATCGCTGTGGGCGCAACGTTCGCCGCGCCAGTCCGCGCTGAGGATCAGAACGAAGCTGCTGCTCCGCCGAGCCCGGCGCCCGGTCAGATGGCCGCGCCAAGCGCGCCTGCTCAGCCGAGCCCGGCGCCCGCCGCTGAAAGCAAACCCGCAATCCCTCCCGATTCCGAGTGGGTGCATCCCACCAAATAAATTTTTTTGCGCTGCATTACCCTTCTGGGAAATGCAGCGTCTCGCCAGAGCGCGGCTGGCGAAAAAACGGATGCCGGCCATTTGCGCAAAGCGCGCTCTAAGCTTTTGGAATCGATCGCGTCAGGCTTGGGCCGCGCCGGCGAAA
>JBFXJV010000427.1:0-3265 GCA_050174515.1 Methylocystis sp. | reverse complement strand
AGAGACCTCTCGCACGAGCCGTTGTCCTTTTGCCATCCTTCGCCCCAACGCCTCGATGAAACTTTCATAGCGTTCGCGGCCCTTGGCTTGGGCGGCAGCCTGCGCGTTTTCGGGGAGAGGCGGCGTCGCGGTGAGCCAGGCACGGATATAGAGCGCGAGCGCCTCGACCGAAAATTCGAGGTCGCGCTCCATGCGATCGACCGAGCGGGTGAGCCGATCCATGCGGCGCGTCACTGCCGCCTCCCACCGGTCAGTGTCGTCCGCGGTCAGAAAAGACATGATCGCGGCTTCCGCAACCGCCGATTTGGCCGTGCGTTCCTTATCGGCGAGTTTTTCGAGCCGCGCCATCATATCGGCGTCGAGATAGACGGAGAGGCGTTGTTTTACCGACATGAGCGACTCAAAGAGCTATTCCGTCGTCGGGATCCATCGAAGCTTGGCGCGCGACCGACCGGATACGGGTGCGGAGCGTGCGGGCGCGGATTGTTTCCTCGTCGTCGGATTCTTCGGGCTGCGCATCGTCCAGTGACTGCGTGGAAGGCGCCGACTCGGGGGCGATGGCCTCGTGCTCTGGAATCTCAGGTTCGCGACGAATGCCGCCATTAACGGGATCCTTGTCATCCGACTTTTCGGCGACTGCGGCCTGCACATTTTTCGTCTCCTTCGCGGGCAAAATGAGAGCGCTCCAATCATCTTTGATGTTGCGTTGCAATTCGACGCCAGGCGATGCTCCTCGTTCAGCCCGATCAAGATCGGGCGATGGCAGGATGCGCGCCGTCAATCGCCGATCCTCGAAATAGCGCGCCTTCTTCGCACGGATCGGCGCGAGCCCGGAAACGAGCACCAATTCGTCCGAGGGCGGGAGCTGCATCACCTCGCCGGGCGTCAGCAGTGGCCGCGCCGTCTCCTGGCGGGAGACCATGAGATGTCCAAGCCATGGCGACAGGCGATGGCCGGCATAGTTGCGGGCGTCGCGGATTTCCGTCGCGGTACCGAGCGCGTCCGACACGCGCTTGGCTGTGCGTTCGTCATTGGTGGCGAAGGATACCCTGACATGGCAGTTGTCGAGGATGGCGTTGTTTGGACCGTAGGCTTTCTCGATCTGATTGAGCGACTGGGCGATGAGAAAGCTTTTCAGTCCATAGCCGGCCATAAAGGCGAGCGCCGACTCGAAAAAGTCCAAGCGCCCGAGCGCCGGAAATTCGTCGAGCATCAAGAGCACGCGACGGCGTCGTTGCTTGGCGTGCAACTCCTCCGTCAGTCGACGACCGATCTGGTTGAGGACCAGGCGCACCAATGGCTTGGTGCGAGAAATGTCGGAGGGCGGCACGACGAGATAGAGCGTCTCCGGCTTCTTCGCTGACACCAGATCGTCGATCCGCCAATCGCAACGGCGCTTCACCTGCGCCACGACAGGATCGCGATAAAGTCCCAGGAACGACATGGCAGTCGACAGGACGCCAGATCGCTCGTTCTCGGATTTGTTCAGGAGTTCGCGCGCGGTTGATGCCACGACGGGATGCGGTCCGGCGTCGCCAAGATGCGCGGTTGTCATCATGGCGCGCAGCGTCGTCTCGATTGGGCGCTTGGGGTCCGACAGGAAATTTGCGACGCCGGCAAGCGTCTTATCGGCCTCCGCATAGAGGACATGCAGAATGGCGCCGACGAGCAGCGAGTGGCTGGTTTTCTCCCAGTGATTTCGTCTTTCCAGCGCGCCTTCGGGATCGACGAGAATGTCGGCGACGTTTTGAACATCGCGCACCTCGGCCGCCCCACGCCGCACCTCCAGCAACGGATTGTAGGGGCATGAATCTGCGTTGGTCGGATCGAACAGCAACACACGCCCGAAACGCGCTCGCCATCCGGCGGTCAGGCCCCAGTTCTCGCCCTTGATGTCGTGAACGATGGCGGAACCCGGCCAGGTGAGCAGCGTCGGCACGACGAGACCGACGCCCTTGCCCGATCGGGTCGGCGCGAAACATAGGACGTGCTCCGGTCCATCGTGGCGAAGATAGTCGCCGTCAAATCGTCCCAGCACGACTCCATCCGGATCGAGCAGGTTGGCGTTGCGCATCTCGCTTGCGGTCGCCCAGCGCGCCGAGCCGTAGGTGACGACATTCTTGGCTTCTCGCGCCCGATGAATCGACATGCCGATGGCGACGGCGATCGAAGCGAAACCGCCCGACGCGGCGATGACGGCGCCTTCGACAAAGATGCTCGGCGCATAAGCGTCGAAATGATACCACCACCAAAAGAAAGCCGGTGGCGGATAGACTGGCCACGCGCCGAGAAGGAACCATGCCGGCCTCAGCTCGGGCTGGAAGGCCAGTCGCCATGCGGTCCACTCAGTCGCGCCCCATGTGGTCGCGAGCACAATCGTAAAGACGCTGAGAATTTGACCCCAGAGGATGCGTGTGGCGGACATGGGCGCCAGCTTCCGAGGCCAACGCTCTCGCGTGCAAGGGAAATTCAGCGACAGCACAACACCGTCGCGCTATGGCGCGCGAAAACAGGGTGTGTCGAAAATCGCCCCGTGGATACGCGACAGGCTCGCGACCCGGATCGCCCTTGAATGCTCTGCCAATTGGCAGTATATAGCCTGTCAAGTGACAAGAAACCTGTGGGACTATCATGAGCTTTGCAAGCGCCGCCGGCCCCGCCATGGATGGCGGGAGTTCCCCGACGCCGCCTAATCTCGCGGATGCGGCGACGCGCGAGCGTTTAACGCCCGCCGCCGTCGACGGCGTCGTGCGCCTTTCGGAAATCTGGCGTCTGACCAGCGCTGAAATCTGCGCGCTGCTCGGCGGCATGTCTGAGCGGACCTGGTTTCGTATGAAAAAAGGCGAATGGCCCGGCGCGCTGTCGCAGGACACACTTACGCGCGTCAGCGCGCTCGTCGGCATCTTCAAGGGTCTGCGGTTACTGTTCTCGGAGCCGCTTTCCAACGAATGGGTGCGACTGCCGAACAAGGGGCCGCTCTACGGCGGTCGACGACCGCTCGACGCCATGATCGAGGGCGGCATTCCCAAGATGCTGGAGGTTCGCCGGCATATCGACGCGTTGCGCGGCGGTTTGTGAATGCCGCCGCCGACGGTCGATCTTGCCCAGCGCGACACGGTGCGGCTGATTTCGACCGGCCGCCTCAAGCCGCCGGTTCTGTCGCCGCTCGCCGCCAATTTCGGCGCTCTGGAAGATCTCGCCGGTCTGGAGAGCGTGACGAATGGCCGATTGCAGGCGCAGGAGACGGGCCTGCCAGGTCTGGATC
>JBFXJV010000426.1:0-3268 GCA_050174515.1 Methylocystis sp. | reverse complement strand
TCCAGGCGTTTATGAGCATTCTCGATCATCACGATTGCGGCGTCGACCATCGCGCCGATGGCGATGGCGATGCCGCCCAGACTCATGATGTTGGAGCCAAGGCCGAGCGCCTTCATCGCCGCGAAGGCCATGAGCACGCCGACCGGCAGCATGATGATCGCGACCAGCGCGCTGCGGAAATGCAAAAGGAAGACAATGCAGACGAGCGCGACGATGACGCTTTCCTCGACAAGCGTGCCTCGAAGGGTTTCGATCGCGGCGTGAATAAGCTCGGAGCGGTCGTAGACCGGGACAATTTCAACGCCCTTGGGAAGGCTCGGCGCGATCTGCGCCATCGCCGCCTTAACGTTGTCGATGACAGTCAGCGCGTTGGCGCCGTAACGCTGTAAGGCGATTCCGCTCGCGACCTCGCCTTCGCCATTGAGCTCGGTGACTCCGCGCCGCTCATCCGGCCCAAGCTCAACGCGCGCGACGTCCTTGAGAAGGAGCGGCGTTCCCTCGCCGGCGCGCAAAACGATATTTTCGAGATCGGCGAGGCTTTTCAGATAGCCCCGCCCCCGAACGATAAATTCGAATTCCGAAAGCTCCACCGTTCGGCCGCCGACGTCGGCGTTGCTGGCGCGAACGGCTTCACGAATCTTCGAAAGGGGAATGTTGAGCGCGCGCAGCCGGTTCGGATCAACGACGATGTTATATTGTCGCACGTAGCCGCCAACGCTCGCCACTTCGGCGACCCCTTCGGCTTTCGCGAGGCCGTAACGCAGCGTCCAGTCTTGAAGCGAGCGCAATTCGGCAAGCGTCATTTGCTTTGCGATGAGCGCATATTGATAGACCCAGCCGACGCCGGTCGCGTCGGGGCCGAGGACCGGCGAGGCGCCCGCCGGCAAGAGCTTTGTTACGGCGCTCAGATATTCGAGCACGCGCGAACGCGCCCAATAGACATCCACACCGTCTTCGAAAATCACATAGACAAAGGAGACGCCAAAAAAGGAGAAGCCGCGCACCACCTTCGACCGCGGAACCGTCAACATCGCGCTCGCCAATGGATAGGTGACTTGGTCCTCCACGACCTGCGGCGCCTGTCCCGGATATTCGGTAAAGACGATGGCCTGCACGTCCGAGAGATCCGGGATGGCGTCCAGCGGCAGAGTTCGCAGCGAATAGACGCCGGCGGCGATCGCAAAGAAGGTCCCAACGGACACCAGTACGAGATTGCGCGCCGACCAGGCGATCAGTCGGCCGATCATTTACCCGCCTCGCGATGATCGAGCGCCTCTAGCGCCGCCTTCAGATTGCTCTCCGCATCAATCAGGAAGTTGGCGGAAGTGACGACGCGGTCTCCTTCGGCGACGCCGCTTTCGATTTCCGCATAGCCGTTTCCGTGACGGCCGATCTTGACTTGTCGCGGCTCGAAGCGGCCTTCGCCTTTGTCGAGCAGCACGACCTGTCGCTTGCCCACGTCGATAATCGCGCTTTCCGGCGCGGCGAGGACCTTTCCCTTGCCGCGGGTCTCGATCTCGACGTCGGCGTACATATCGCCAAGCAGGAAATCATCCGTATTCGGCAGCTCGATGCGCACGCGCGCAGTGCGCGTTTCCATGTTGAGATGGGGATAGATAAGCGCGACGCGTCCCTTGATGGGCCGATCTGGATAGGACCTGGTGCGGATGATCGCCGTCTGGCCCTCGCCAACCGATCCCACGTCTCTCTCGGGAATATCCGCCAGCACCCACACGACGCTATGATCGACAATGCGAAACAGCATGTCTCCAGGCGCCGCGCGCATGCCGCTCAAGGCTTTGCGTTCGATGACGTGGCCGTCCTGCGGCGCCGGCCATGTGATGACGCGGGGGACCTGGCGGCTCCGCGCAATAGCGGCGATCATGGCGTCGTCGAGGCCAAGATTGACGAGCCGCCGCCGCGCGCCTTCGATTCGCGCCGAGGAGTGGGCGTTCAGCACCGCAACATATTCGGCCGCGGCGTTGGAGAGGTCGGGCCCATAGATGCGCATGAGCGGCTGGCCCTTGCGCACATAGTCGCCCTCCGCGAACTTTCCGACCGATTCAACGAATCCCTCGAAACGAAGCGAAACGACTGACATGCGTCGCGGGTCAAAATCCACGCGTCCAGACGCACGAACAGGAACGGCGATCGTCCGCCGCTGGATAGGCTCCGAACGTACGCCAGTCTTTTGCAACTTGGTGGCGCTGATGACGACCGTGGAGGAGTCCTGCGTCTCGTCTTCATAGACGGGCACATAGTCCATTCCCATCGGGTCTTTCTTTGGAACAGGCGACGTGTCGGGAAGGCCCATCGGGTTGCGATAATATCGGATGCGACGGCCGCGGCTTTCCTGATGGCCAGGCGCAGGCGGCTTGTCCTCAAAGGAGACGTCCTCGCTGGCCCGGACAGCGACATAGTCCTTTCCCGCCGGGTTCTTCTTCGGCTCGGCCGAGTAAAAGGGCCCGTCCGGATCCCGGTAGTAGATCACCGGCCCGGTTCCGACACGGATTTGGGTGGTTAAGCTTTCCGGTTTTTTGGCGCGCCAAAGCATGACGCCAGCGCCGAATGCCGCCACAGCAAGGGCCGCGCCGAAAATAAGCTTCGCGCCCTTCATAGCGAACCCCCGGCGAGGCGTTCGAGGTCCGCGTATCTGCTCTGCTCCTCGACTTTCAACCCGAGAAGCTCCAGCTCGATGGCGCGTAAGCGACGCTCGGATTCGAGGAGCGCCGCCAAGCTTGTCGTGCCAGCGTCGAATCCCTTGCGAGCCGTTTCGATTGACAATTTCGCCGGCGGAAGCTGTCGCTGTTGGAATATCCTGATCGCCTTGCGGACGGCCTCGAGCCGGAACCATGCTTCAGCGACTTCGCCGTCGAGGCGGATGCGGAGCGCTTCGTTGCGCGCGTGCGCCGCCCCAAGATTGGCGCTCGCCGCTCGTTGTTCGGCGTCCTTCGCCTCATATTGCAGCGGCACCGTAAAGCCGAGCATAAACATGCCGCTGTTTTCGCCGGTCTGGCGTTGCACGAAGTTCGCGCCGGCGGTGATGTCCGGATAGTAATTGAGATCAGTGAGCTTCTTGGCCGTCGTGGCGGATCGCACTTGCGCATGCGTGGCAGCGAGCTGCGGGTTGGATGCGCGCGCGAGGCCCTGAACTCCCGCAAGCTTCAGTTTTGTTTTGAAAGAGGGAAAACCCCTTGGTGCGGCAAGCGGCGCGCGCGCGTCGCGCCCGATCAAAGCGTTCAGCCGGGCGGCCGCCGATTTCGCTTCT
>JBFXJV010000425.1:0-3270 GCA_050174515.1 Methylocystis sp. | reverse complement strand
GGTCGAAATTCTCGTCAACAACGCCGGCATCACCAAGGACCGTCTGTTTCACAAGATGGACCTCGCCCAATGGCAGGCGGTGATCAACACCAATCTCAATTCGCTCTTTAACGTCACGCGCCCGGTCATCAACGGCATGCGCGATCGCGGCTTCGGCCGCATCATCGTCATTTCGTCGATCAACGGCCAGAAGGGCCAGGCCGGCCAGACCAACTATTCCGCCTCGAAAGCCGGCGACATCGGCTTCGTCAAGGCGCTGGCGCAGGAGAGCGCGTCGAAGGGCATCACCGTCAACGCCATCGCGCCGGGCTATATCGCCACCGACATGGTGAAGGCCGTTCCGCAGGACGTGCTCGACAAGCACATCATTCCCTATATCGCGGTCGGCCGTCTCGGCGAGCCGGAGGAGATCGCGCGCGCCGTGGTGTTTCTCGCCGCTGACGACGCCGGCTTCGTCACCGGCTCGACATTGACGATCAACGGCGGCCAGTATCTGATTTAAGCGGATGCGGCATTGAATTCAGGATGGCCGGCCAATCCGCCGGCCATTCTGCCGCCTTGAAGGCGGAGCGCTAAGCCGCGCATCGCGAGATGGCCATGAGCGTAGAGGACGATCGACATCGACCCACGCCTTTGACGCGCGAATCCTGCTTGAGCGAATTCATCTCGCCCTCAGATTCGCTTTGGTCGTGGCGCACAAGCTCCGGACCGGGGTTCAAGGCCGGCGCTGGGAAAATTTTTTCTCTGCGCGGAGGCTCTGTCGCGCTGGTTTTGAACGCCTGCTTTTTCGCGTTCATTTCATATTGGCTCTACCGCAACATCGAATTTGCCGATCTGGCGTCGCAGCTAAGGCAAATCCCCATCGCCGCGATCTTGATCGCGATGACGATGAACGTTTTCGTCTTGCTGTTCTATGGATCGCGTCTTTCGAATCTGCTTGAGGGTCGCTTCTATTCCGGCTTTTTGATCGCCGCGATGGGCTTCACTTTCAACAGCTTGGTTCCGTTCAGAGCCGGCGAGGGCGTCAAAATCTATTTCGGCCATTCCTATTTCGATTATGCGATCGGCAGCGTCAGCGCCGCCGTCCTGTTGGAAAAACTCTATGACGTAACCGCAATCGTAATTTTGTCGTTGCTGATTCTGGCGAGCTCGGATTCACGCATCATCGATCCTGTCATGTTGCTCGCGGCCGCCGTGATCATTGCCACGATCTTCGCCGGCCTGTTCGCGTTCCGATGGAGAGGCGCCGTTTGGAGCGTTCCGAATTGGGGCGTCGTCAAAGCGATGAGACTGGACGCGATCGTCAAGCAGGCGGGGCGTCTGGTCGCCGATCATAGCGCGGCGAAAACCGCGTTTTTCACGGCCGCGATATGGATGACGAATGTCTGCCTCGTCTACCTCGCCTTCAGGACGCTGCTGCCTGAAATCGATTTCGGCTTCATGCACGCGATGACCCTATTGATCATCGGCGCGCTGGCGATCGCCGTTCCGGCGAGCCCCGCCGGCCTCGGGCTATTTGAAGCCGGCATCGTCGCCTATCTCGTCAACGCTTACGGCGTTCAAAAGGAACGGGCCATTTCCGCAGCCTTGGCCTACCACTTCTCGATCACCGCGCCGCACACGCTGATCGTCGCCGGTTTTCTGGCGGTGGCTTTCGTTCGATTTTTGAAAAACCGCTCGACCGCGTGATATTTCGCGCCCTGCGTGCGCCGTCGCACGGAATCGGGGCTGTCCCTCTTCTACAACGCGCTCATCGAGACACCGAACATCGAGCGCAAGACAATGAACCGCCGGACCTCCAAAATCGCTGAAATCGCTTTCGCCGCCGCCATCATCGGCGCCGCCGTCGCGCCGCAGGCCGCCGCCGCCCGCGAATTCGTTCATTATCGGTCCGAGCTCAATCCGGGTTCCATCATCGTCAGCGAGCATGAGCGCAAGCTCTATCTCATCGTCGATCAGAACGACGCGATCGCCTACAGGGTCGCGGTGCCGAAGGCCGGCAAGAAATGGACCGGCGTCGTGCAGATCAACGGCAAATATGTCGCGCCCGACTGGACCCCGCCGGAAGACGTGAAGCACGACCATCCGGAACTGCCCGAGGTGATCCCGGGCGGCGCGCCGAATAATCCGATGGGCGCCCGCGCCATGACGCTGAGCGAGGGTCAGGTCGCGATCCACGGAACCACGCAGAAGATGCGCAAGTCGATCGGCTCCGCCGCCTCCTATGGCTGCATCCGCATGCTCAACGAAGATATCGTCGATCTTTACGACCGCGTCGCGGTCGGCGCCACCGTGGTGATGACGCAGTAATCGCGGCGCCGTGGGGGGCGCGAACAGCGCCCTATTCTTCCGGTAGCGGAATAAACTCCACATCGCCCGGCACTGAAAGGAATCGACCGTCCCGCCAGTCGCGCTTCGCCTCTTCGATCCGCTCTTTGCTCGAAGAAACGAGGTTCCACCAAAGATAGCGACGCCCATCGAGCGGCGCGCCGCCAAGCAGCATCATCCGCGCATCGGAAAGGGCGCGAATCGTGATTGCGGCGCCGGGGCTGAAGACCAGCAATTGCGGTTCGTCGAAACGCTCGCCGGCGATCTCGACAGCGCCCTCGACGAGATAGAGCGCGCGCTGCTCATAGTCGGCGTCGAGCGGCGCCGCGGCGCCGGCGGAAAGACGCAGTTCGACATAGAACCAGTCCGACAAGGTCTCGACCGGCGACCTTGCGCCGAACGCCGCGCCGGCGATCACGCGCGCGGTAACGCCCCGATCCTCCACGACAGGAAGAACGTCAGCGCCGAAATGCTGGAAGCTCGGCTCGGCTTCTTCATGCGCCAGCGGCAACGCCAGCCAGCTTTGCACCCCGAACATCTGTTGGCCGTCCGCGCGCGGTCCAGGGGGCGTCCGCTCGGAATGCACGATGCCCCGCCCGGCGGTCATCAGATTCATCGCGCCGGGCGCGATCTCCTGCACATTCCGCAAACTGTCCCGATGCAGAATGCGCCCGTCGAAAAGATAGGTGACGGTCGCAAGGCCGATATGAGGGGGCGGGCGCACATCCATCCCCTGCCCCGGCGCAAATCGGACGGGACCGAGATGATCATAGAAGATGAACGGCCCGACCATTTGCCGCCTGTCGTCGGGCAAGGCGCGCCGGACGCTGAAGCCGCCGAGATCGCGCGCACGCGGCGCAATCCGCAATTCAATCGTCTTCGCCGCCACATCGGCGCCGCCGGAAATGGACATGTTGAGGCCTCGTCTCGCGCATAGGCTGC
>JBFXJV010000424.1:0-3275 GCA_050174515.1 Methylocystis sp. | reverse complement strand
GGGGCCTCGGGCGCGATCTCAGGAACAATGGGGGCAATTGTGCGTTTCGCATTTACGCCAGGAGCGCGACTGGCGGACGCGAGGGGCAGCCGGCGAACGCCACACGACGAGGGATGGGGTTCCACTTCCCTGTCGCAACTGGCGCTCAACCGGCAAGCGATGTTTTTTCTCATTGCATGGTTGGCGGCGAACCTGCTTCTTGGCGCATTTCCGCAGGCGGCCGGCGCGTCGAGCGCCATCGCCTGGGAGGCGCACGTCGGGGGGTTTTTGTTCGGCCTGCTGTTTTTCCGCTTCTTTGATCGCGTGGGCCGACATGCCTTGAGTTCGCAGTGACGCCTTTCGGCCGGCGAGGGAGCCCGGTCGAGAGCGAAGAGGAGGACCAGATGACGATCGCCAACATACTCGCGGAGAAAGGAAGAGAGGTGGTGACTGCGAGCGCCGACACGACGCTGCAGGAAGCGGCTCAGCTGATGATGCAATACAGAATCGGCGCAATCGTCATTCTCGACGACAGCGGCCGATTGATGGGTCTCATCGCCGAGCGGGACATCGTTTCGGCGGTCGCGCTGGATGGGCCGGAGGCGCTGACGCAACCCATTTCGTCCTTCATGCAGCGACATCCCGAGCCGGCGCGAGAAGAGGACGCGGTTGAGAATACGATGCGCGTGATGACCGTCGAACGGCGCCGGCACATTCCGGTGGTCCGGGAATCCCGGCTCGTCGGCCTCGTCTCGATCGGCGACGTGGTGAAATACCGGATACGGGTCATCGAGGAGGAACACCGCTCGATGCGAGAATACATCGCCCAGGCTTAAATTCAGACAGCGCTCGGCAGCGGGATGTGGGCGAAAATGTTGGGCAGCGCCCGCTTGGTCGCCTCGCTGCCCACATGGATGAGCTGATCGGCCTTGTGGAAGTCGAACATCCCGACTTCCTCCATGCGCGCGGTGATGGTCGCGTCCGGCGGGTCGCCGGCCAGCCGCGAACGCAGGATTCTGTCCTGGATGATGTTGAAGGCGTCGATCATCGCCGTGGCGACATTCGGCGCGTCGCCCGACTGGCGGTCGAAATAGCGGGGCAGGAAGCGATCCGCGAAGGAAAGGTCGGCCTTTTCCGCGAACGGCCCCGCCTCCGCCGCGCGCTTGAGCGCCCCCGGATCGTCGCGAATGACGCGCGCGCGATACATCGTGTCGGCGGTGACGTTCACCGCGATGACATATTCGGCGCCGAGCGCGCGGCAGACGGTGACCGGCACCGGATTGACCAGCGCGCCGTCGAACAGCCAGCGGTCGCTGATCCGCACCGGCTCGAAAATGCCAGGCAGCGCATAGGACGCCCGGATCGCGAGCGCCACCGATCCATGCTGCAGCCACACCTCATGGCCTGTGCCGACTTCGGTCGCGACGGCCGCGAAGGGAATCGGCAGTTCTTCGATTTTTAGCTCATCAAGCTCCTTCTCAAGCGCGGCGCGCAGCCTCTCGCCAGTGATCAGGCTCGCGCCCGAAAATGAAAGGTCCATCAGCGTGAAGACGCGCCGCTTGGTGAGCGAGCGCGCAAAGGTTTCGATCGCATCGAGCTTGCCGGCGGCGTAGCAGCCGCCGATCACCGCGCCGATCGACGTGCCCGCGATCACGTCCGGGTAGATGCCATGGGCCGAAAGCTCGCGCAGCACGCCGATATGAGACCAGCCGCGCGCCGCGCCGGCGCCAAGCGCCAATCCGATGGTCGGCTGTCCGCGCCTCTCGTGCTTCGCCTCCGCATCCGCCGTGCGAACGACGGTGGTCGGCGGTGCGGGGGGCTCGGCCGTCATCGCGCTGCCGGCGTCGGCGCCGTGATTTTGAAGGTTGGGTGAGCGTAGCGGTGTCATGCCGGTGTTCCTGCTCGGCGATCTCCTCGGCGGCGAAGGGGCGCAAGACATATTTGGCGATCAGGCTGCGCCTCGAAAATGGCTTTCAGGTTAACTTTCCGCCAGATAGCGTCGCCTATTCCCCCTCGGCGGCAAAGATCAGCGCGCCATCGCCCTTGAGCGCCCGATAGAAGCATGATTTTCGCCCGGTGTGACAGGCTTTGCCGTCGCCGCCGACTTCGACCTCGAGCAGCAAGGCGTCCTGATCGCAGTCGACGCGCAACGACAGGACTCGTTGGGTCTGGCCGGAGGTATCGCCCTTGCGCCACAATTCGCGGCGCGACCGCGACCAATAATGGGCGAAGCCCGTCTCGATCGTCTTCTCAAGCGCGAGTTGGTTCATATAGGCGACCATCAGCACGTCGCGCGTCGAGGCCTCTAGGGTGACGCAGACGATCAGGCCGTGGGCGTCGAATTTCGGCGCGAAGACGACCCCCTCCTCCACATCCTTCTTGGCCGCCTCCTTGGCCGTCAGCTCCTTGACCGCCTGCTCCTTGACCGCCTGCGACATCAGCGCGCTCCGCGCAGCAGCGTATAAAAATGCGCCTGCTCGGCCGGATCGTCGCGGAACACGCCGGAAAACTGCATGGTGACCGTGGACGATCCCTGTTTCATCACGCCGCGCATCGACATGCACATATGTTCCGCTTCGACCATCACGGCGACGCCGCGCGGCGCGAGCGCCTCGTCGATCGCCGCCGCGATCTGCGCCGTCATCGCCTCCTGGGTCTGGAGGCGGCGGGCGAAAATCTCGACGAGCCGGGCAAGCTTGGAGAGGCCGACCACCCCGCCATTGGGATAATAGGCGATGTGCGCCTTGCCGACGAAGGGAACGACATGATGTTCGCAATGCGACGTGAAGGGAATGTCGCGAACGAGCACGAGATCGTCGTAGCCCTCGACCTCCTCGAACACCTTCGAGAGAACTTCGTCGGCGCTTTCCTGGTAGCCGCTGAAGAATTCCTCATATGCCCTGACCACCCGGCGCGGCGTTTCTCGCAGCCCCTCGCGGTCGGGATTGTCGCCAGCCCAGCGCAGCAGCGTGCGCACGGCGGCCTCCGCCTCAGCGCGGCTCGGACGCTCGATCTGTGCGGGCGGCTCCAGCGACGAAAGGGGAAAGGTCTTAACCACGTCATCCATGTGGCGCCTCCGATTGACTCTTGCGGCCCGCCCTCGAAGGCGCGTCGACCGGCTCTCGCCTAGCACGAAACGTGCAAGGCGCCTCTCAAATCGTCGCCCTCTCCTGATGGTTAGAGATCACGCGAGAATTCGAGACGAACAGGGACCTTGGACGGCCCCCGCGCCCTCGCGTTCGCGAAGGCGCGCAAAATCCTATAGAGAGTCTTGCCGAGGCGAGGGTAAGGCCTGG
>JBFXJV010000423.1:0-3276 GCA_050174515.1 Methylocystis sp. | reverse complement strand
ACGGTGCGGCGCGTTGAAGCCGATCCGAAATTTGCCGATGTCGTCATGTTCCGCGTCGATTTCGACAGTCAAAAGGGCGCGCTCCGCAGGCTGAAAGCCAACCGGCAAAGCACCATCATCGTCTTCAAGGGCGACAAGGAAGTCGGGCGCTCAGTCGGCGCGACCGATCCGGGCGCACTATCGGCGCTTCGCGCCAAATCGCTCTAACAGGTCGCTCTAATTCGATGGATGCGGGCGCGCTCGGCGCTTTCAGCGTCGCTTTCCTGGCCGGTCTGTTATCGACCTTGTCGCCCTGCGTCCTGCCGCTCCTGCCTCTGGTGTTTGGCGCTGCGGCCGCGGAGCATCGATTCGCGCCTGCCCTCCTCGCATTGGGCGTCGCGATTTCGTTCGTCGCGATTGGGCTCTTCGTGGCGACAGTAGGTTTTGCCGTTGGCCTGGACGCAGATTCGCTGCGATTCGTCGCGGCGGCTCTGCTGATCGGATTGGGCGTGGTCATGCTCGCGCCGGGGCTGCAGGCGCGCGTCTCCGCCGCCGGCGGACCGATCAGCGACAGGTTTAACGCAGCTTTCGGCGGGCTGGCGTCCGGAGGAGTGTTCGGTCAGTTCGGCGTCGGATTGCTGCTCGGCGCCGTCTGGAGCCCATGCGTCGGGCCGACGCTCGGCGCCGCATCGGTGCTCGCCGCGCGCGGCGAAGACCTCGGCGCCGTCATGGCGACGATGGCCGCGTTCGGGCTCGGCGCGGCGGCGCCGCTGATGTTGCTTGGATCCTTGTCGCGGCGGGCGATGGCGCGATGGCGCGATAAGCTTTTGGCCTTCGGGCAAAAAGCGAAGCAAGCGCTTGGCGTCTCGCTGGTTGTGATCGGAGCCTTGATCGTCTCAGGCTACGACAAGACAATAGAAGCGGCGCTCGTCGCGGCTTCACCCGAATGGCTGACGCAGTTAACGACCCGTTTTTAGAGTTTTGCCAAATCAATACGATCGCGCCTGCCTGACTCGCGCCTGCCTGGCGCAAGCAAATCCAGGCAAAAGCTGGCAATAACTGTGGCGCTGGGGCTACAACGGACTCGGCGCATAGTCTTCCGCCTGCCGCATCTTCCTAAAATTTGGTTTATTTTCCATTGTTTATAGAAGCTATTGGTTTAGGCAATTCTTAAAGCGACGGCTCTATAAGGATCGCTACTACATGGCTGTTTGAGTAGCGAGTGAGTGAAATGACCGAGACGCACCGTCCCCGTGTCAAATATGTCATCGGCCCCGATGGCAGCCCGCTGACCATTGCGGATTTACCGCCCGCTTCGACCAAGCGCTGGGTCATTCGGCGCAAGGCGGAAGTGGTGGCGGCGGTGCGCGGCGGCCTTCTTTCGCTCGACGAGGCCTGTAGCCGCTACACGCTGACGGTGGACGAATTCCTGAGCTGGCAGATGTCGATCGACCAGCACGGGCTCGCGGGGCTGCGAACCACGCGTCTCCAGCAATATCGCATGTAGGCTTGGCGCCGGCGCCAAAACATTTAACGCCGGTCAAGGCTGTCCGGCGCTTTTACTTTTGCAGCTGCTCCTCTACCCCGCGCCAGCGCTCGACGAGCTTCTTGCGCTCGAAAAGCGCCACGACGACAAGTGCGATCAGCAGCGGGATAATGAGATAGAAGAGTCTCCAAACCAGCAGCGCAGCCAAAACCTTCAGCCGCGGCACATCGGGCATCACATTGATGAACAGCAGTTCGAAAATGCCGAGGCCGCCCGGCGCATGGGAGACCAAAGCCGCTGAAAAGGACAGCAGGAACGCGCCGAGCACGACGAGATAGCCCGGATTGCCCTGCTCCGGCAGCGCGAAATAGATGATGCCGGCCGCGCCGACGAGCTCCAGGGGCGCGGCAAAGAGCTGGCGCAGCATGATTTCGGGCCGTGGATAGAGAATTTCGAAGCGCCCGAAGAGGTGGATCGGGCGAAAATGCATGAGCGATCCGATGATATAGAGAATGACGAAGGCCAGGCAGCCAAGGCCGACGACGAGCGCGGTATTCGGGTTCGTCACGACATCCGGCAGGAAGCCCGACAGACGCTGCATGATCGCCGGGTCATAGGTGAGCAACAGCCCGGCGAGAAGCACATTGCCGAAGCCGAACGTATAGGAGCACAAGACCACCAGCGTCGCGACTTGCGTCGCGGTCAGCCCCTTCGTCGAATAGGCCCGATAGCGCACCATGGCGCCGGAGAAAACGCTCGCGCCGATATTGTGCGACAGGGCGTAGGTCGTAAACGAGCAGACCGAAATAAACAGCCAGTTGATATGTTTGACGCCCAGATGCAGCAGCGCGATGCGATCGTACCAGGCGAGCGCCGCATAGGCGACAAGCGTCGACAGGCCGGCGAAGAAATAATGGGTCGTCGGTATCGCCTTCAGATTGGCCCAAACCTCGACGCCAACCGATTCCCCTCTAAATTCGCGATAGAGAAGGAAGAAAGATGCGACGACGGCGATGAGTCCGATCGTCGGCCAAAAATATTCCAGCAGTTTTCTCATGCGGCCCATCGCGTTAGGTTGCACCCTCGATCACCAAACCGGCCGCAGTGGCCGCATTCTCCCTCGCATGGAGCGCCCAGCGCCCGCAAGCCCGCTCCGAATATTACGACGCTTGCGGCGAATCAATGGAGACGGGAATGAATTTACTGTCGCGGATCAAGGGCTTAATTCTGAAGCCGCAGACTGAATGGGCGCAGATTTCGGAAGAAGATACGTCAGTATTCGATCTCTACCGCAATTATGTCGCCATATTGGCCCTGCTCCCGCCCTTCGCGAGCTTCTTCGGCTCATGGCTTTTCGGCTTTTCCTACGGCTCGCAGGGAATCGTGCACCCGACGTTTGCGGGCGGGCTCTATCGCGCTTTCGTTCAATATCTCTTCAGCCTGCCGGCCTTCTTCCTCGTCGCCTTCGTCATATCGGCGATCGCGCCGCATTTCGAAGGAAGAACCGATGACCGCCGCGCCCTGATGCTGACCGCCTATTCCTACACGCCGGTCTAGCTCGCGTCGCTCTTCGGCTTGATCCCGGGGCTTCGCTGGCTGGACGTGCTCGGCTTCTATGGAATCTATGTTTACTCCGTCGGCCTGCCGACCATGATGCGCGTGCCCAAGGAAAATCTCGACGTATTCACCCTCGCGACGCTTTTTCTTGCCGTCGCCACCGTCGCGCTCCACGGATGGCTGGTGCATCTCATCGCGCCGCAGCAGCTGATCTAAAGCGCGGCTCGCGAAAAGGCGGAAACCGGCTTTTCGCG
>JBFXJV010000422.1:0-3289 GCA_050174515.1 Methylocystis sp. | reverse complement strand
GAACGAAACGGGCAAGTCCGTCGAACCAGCCAAACTCATCGCGCCGATGTTGGAGAAATTCATCGCAAGCGATCGAGGCTTCGCGCAGTCCCGCAATTCCACAAAGAAGCCCGCCGCGCCGACGCCGCCAAAATCGCCCTTCAGCCTTTCTTCGCCATCGTCCGCGCAAGGCTGAGAAAGCGACGCAACGCCGGATTGTCGTTGCCCGGCAGCCAGACGGCGCAAAAGCCGAGATAGCCATCGTCGCGCGGGAGCTTTCGAAAAGCGACGCCCGGATAGCATATCGAAACATTTGATTCGTTCATAAGGCCGAGGCCAAATCCCATCCCTACGAGTTTCATCACGGCGTCTTGTGAAATGTCATGAGTTTCGAGCGACATTCGGCTGCCGAACCCCGCAATGCGATCGGCTGCAATTCTGTCGAGCCCCGCGTCGATCGCCTCGCGACCCAGAATAAAATGCTCGTCCTTCAGCAAGTCCCAATCGACGATGTCGCAACCCGTGAGCGGATGTTGGTCAGGCAAGGCGACGCAGACGCCGGCATTCCAATATCTTTCGATATCGCAGCCAGGCGTTGGCGTTCCATCGACCAGAAAAGCGACGTCGAGACGACGCTCCATAATTCGCGCGATCTGATCCGGAGCCGGACCTTCGTAGAATTCCATGGCGACGGTGGGATGCGCCGCCCGAAAATCGTGTAGCAGCTCGCTCAGGCAATCATTGATAGTGGAAGGGAGAACTCCGATGCGGATCATGCCCTCCGCGCCGCGTCCCGCCGCCAAAGCGTTCGCCACCGCATGATCGATTTCGGCGAACGCGGCCCGCGTCCGATCGAAAAAATGTTTGCCAGCGACCGTCAGTCGGACGCCGCTTGATTGTCGTTCGAACAGAGATACGCCCAGCTCATTTTCGAGCGCCTGAACGCGGCGGCTAACGGCGGATTGACGCACCCCAAGCGCCCGGGCGGCGTGACTGACGCTTGCATGGTCGGCGACGAGAAGCGCCTGCGAAATCGAGATGAAGTCAATCGCTTTGTTCTCTCGTGTCGATCGTCCCGATGTTTCACTCGGTTGGCGGATGCACGGTGGGGGATTCGAATGTCGAGCCATGGCGTCGCGTCAATATTTGTAAGTGAGGCTTGCGGCGATCGTCGTTGGCTCGCCGTGATAGAGGGCGCCGTTTGATGTCCAGTTGGATTGGTTTGTCAGATTTGCTGCATTTAGTTCGAGCTTGAGATTGTCGTTGAAGCTGTATGCGAGCGAAGCGCCGAGCATCTGCTGGGGCGCCAGCGTAAAGCCGTAAGTGTTGGGCAGCGTCGCCTCGAGGCGGCTCGCGTAATAATAGCTGAAGCCAAGTTCGAGACCCTTGAGGTCGCCCGTGGCGAATGTGTAGCTGGCGTTGAAATTATAGACGCGACGCGGCGCGCCCAGAAGATCGCTGCCCTGCTGCGAGGGGATATTGTCGTCCTTCGTCACGAGCGCATGCAGGAAAGTCGCGACGGCGTTGATTTTAAGGTTGGGCAAAATCTCTCCGCCGAGATTGACCTCGATCCCGTGACTGTGCTGCTGGCCGGTGACGACCGAATAGAAGCCGCTCGGATTGGCGGGATTGGGAATCGCGACATTGTCGCGGGTGACGTCGAAGAGACCGACCTCGAAGCTCATCTTGCGATTCAGGAATTCGCGCCTGAAGCCGAGCTCATATTGGGTGTCCTGCTGCGGCGGCGGCGCTTCGCCGCTTTGAATGCGCACCCCGGTGTTGGGGATCAGCGATTTGCCGTAAGCGGCGAAGAACTGCGTCTCTTCGTCCGGCCGATAGAGAATGCCGGCGCGTGGGCTGAAATAACCTTTGGTCCCCTTGCTCAGACTCGATGTCGGCTCGCCGGTCAGCGCGCCGAAGGGATCGAAGACGCGTTCGCGCTGGGCGAGAAGATCGTAGCGCCCGCCGACAAGAATGCGCCAGTTCTCATTGAGATCGATGAGGTCCTGGCCATAGACCGAGCGGCTGACGGCGCGCGCCACGCCGTTCGACCAGAATGCCCCGGCGTAACTGACGCCCGGAGAGTAGACGGGCGCGAAGATATTGAGCGGCGCCGCCTCATAGCGGGCGACGTCATTGTTGTAGCCGAAATAGAAGTCCCAATGTTCGAGGCCGAGAAAGACGCTGTGGGAGAGGACGCCGGTGTCGAAACGGCCGTTGAGGCGCAATTGCGCGTCGAAACTGCGGTTGGCGGTGCGGGCGCGCACCGGATTGCCAAAGACGACAGACTGAAATCCGTCATAGCCCCAGCCGGTGAACCAGCCCCAGCGGTTGGCGGAGAGAAAATAATCGACGACCGCGGCGACCTTCCAGTCCTTGTTGAAGGCGTGCTCATAGCGCAAGGTGAGATCGTCGAAGAACGGCGTTTCATGTTCATTCGCCGGAAGTCCGGCGTAGAACTCCTTGGGGACATGCAGAAACACCGGATCGGCGGGAACGCCGTCACGGTAGACGAGCCTCGCGCCATTGTGCTCGGCGCGCAGGCTGACGCGGTCGCCATTATCGGCGGTGAAGGCGATCATCGGCGCGATATCGAAGCTGCGGGTGCGCGCGAAATCGACGAAGCTGCCTAAGCTTTGCGCCGAGCCGGTCATGCGGAACAACAGACTCTTCTCGTCATTGAGCGGCGTATTGACGTCGGCGGTGAACCTTGTGACGTCGAAGCTGGCCTTGGTGGCGACGGCGCGGGTGAACGTCTCCTCGACCGGCGCCTTGCGGATGTAATCGGCGGCTCCGCCATAGCCGCCAAGCGCCTTGCCGAACAGCATGGCGCTCGGACCCTTGTAGAATTCGACATGATCGACGGTCGAGAGATCGACGTCCTGGGCGGTGAAGCCATGCGAGGCGCCGTCGAACAGCGTCACCCCGGCGGGAAAGCCGCGCATGACGAAATTCGGCGAATAGGCGCTATTGGTCGCCGGGGCGTTGACATAGACGCCGCTCTGATCGCGCCCCAGCGTCTGCGCATTGGGCGCGTCGGCGCGCCGTTCGACCTGGCTGCGCTCCTGCAGCTCGATTTGGCTGCGCTCCTTCTTCTGTTCCTTGCCCTGCTCCTTGCCCCGCCGCTTACTCTCGTCCGTGACGCCGCTCTCTTCCTTATCGCGCTGTCTGTGGTCGCTTTGCAGTTTCTCCTTGCGCGCGTCCTCCCATGCTTCTTCGGCGCGCGCCTGCGCGGCGCCGACGCATAGGAAGATGAGAGCGGCCAGCGTCGCCCTCATGCGTCTGGTCGAAGGCAATGCCGCCGACGAAG
>JBFXJV010000421.1:0-3293 GCA_050174515.1 Methylocystis sp. | reverse complement strand
CTATCTGCAGCGCCTGCCTTTCGATACGATCAAGATCGATCGCTCCTTTATCAAGCAGTCCGGCAAAGGCGCGCGCCCGATCATTCTGCGCTCGATCATCGCGCTGGCGCAGGACCTCGGACTGGATGTCGTCGCCGAAGGCGCGGAGACCGAGCAGGACGCGATCGAACTCTATCAGCTGGGCTGCGGCTATGCGCAGGGCTACGCGTTCGGGCGGCCAATCAGCGCCCGCGACGCTCGGCGTCTTGTCGGCGCGGCCCCGGAAGCGGCGTAGGACGGCGGGAGGATGCCGAAGCTCGAATTCTGGTTCGAATTCGCAAGCACATATTCTTACATCACTGCCGAAGAAATCGAGAATAAGGCAAGGGCTGCAGGCGCCGAAGTGGTATGGCGACCCTTTCTTCTTGGGCCGATTTTCGCCCAACAAGGCTGGCGGGACTCGCCCTTCAATCTCTATCCGGCAAAAGGCGACTATATGTGGCGCGACGTCGAGCGTCTTTGCGCGCGCAAAGGCATTGCGTGGCGCAGACCGAGCGCCTTTCCGCGCAACGGTCTTTTGGCCGCGCGCATAGCGACGGCATTGGACGCGGCGGAAAAGCTTCCCGCTTTTGTGCGGTCCGTTTATCGCGCAAACTTTTCGTTTGACCTCGACATATCGGACCCTTCCGTTCTGAAAGAAATTTTGCGAAGCCTCTCGCTCGACGAAGCGGCGATTTTTAGCCTTGCCAATGATGAATCGGTAAAGCGTTTGCTCAGAGCGCGCACGGATGAGGCCAACCGTCGGGGCGTGTTTGGCGCTCCGAGCTTTTTTGCCGAAGAGGAGCTATTCTGGGGTAGCGATCGGTTAGAACAGGCGCTCGAAATTCTAAAATGATGAAGGGCGGCATGGCGCGCTCACGCGACCGGACAGTCTAACGCATGGCCAAATCTCCGTCCGAGCCGTCTCTTTCCGAAGCGCGCGCCGAACATGCGCGGCTCGGCGAGGAAATCGCCGCGCATGACCGCCGCTATTATCAGGACGACGCGCCGACCGTCTCCGACGCCGACTATGACGCGCTGCGCCGGCGTTACGAGGCGCTCGAACAGGCCTTCCCTGAACTCGCCACCGCGCAATC
The DNA here is from genome assembly GCA_050174515.1 of Methylocystis sp. Lineage (GTDB taxonomy): Bacteria > Pseudomonadota > Alphaproteobacteria > Rhizobiales > Beijerinckiaceae > Methylocystis. Next base: position 2,178 of record JBFXJV010000421.1, on the reverse strand, counting down.
GCTGACGAAGAAGGTCGGCGCGCGCCCGAGCGAAAAATTCGCCAAGGTGAAGCACGCCGTGCCGATGCTCTCGCTCGGCAACGTCTTCTCTGACGAGGAGGTCGAGGAATTCGTCGCGCGCGTGCGCCGGTTCCTCGGTCTCGCCGAGTTGTCGCAGATCCTGTTCACGGCGGAGCCAAAAATCGACGGGCTATCCTGTTCGCTGCGTTATGAGGAGGGCCGTCTCGTGCAGGCGGCGACGCGCGGCGACGGCTATGAGGGCGAAGACGTCACCGCCAATGTCCGTACCATCGGCGAATTGCCGGAAAAGCTCCACGGCGACGCGCCTAAGATTCTCGAAATTCGCGGCGAGGTCTATATGGCGCATGAGGATTTCGCCGCGCTCAACGAAAGGCAGACGGCGGCGGGCAAGCCGCTCTTCGCCAATCCGCGCAACGCCGCAGCGGGCTCCTTGCGCCAGCTCGATTCGCGGATCACCGCGCAGCGGCCCTTGCATTTCTTCGCCTACGCCTGGGGCGAAATCAGCGCGCTGCCTGCAAAAACGCAAATGGGCGTGCTCGACGCCTTCAGACATTACGGTCTGCACGTCAATCCGCTCACCAAAATTTGTGAAAGCGTCGAAGACATGCTCGCGCATTACCGCGCGATCGAAGCACAACGGGCGACGCTCGGCTATGACATCGACGGCGTCGTCTACAAGGTCGACGACATCGGCTTGCAGGAGCGGCTGGGATTCGTCTCCCGGGCGCCGCGCTGGGCGGTGGCGCATAAATTCCCGGCCGAGCGCGCGACGACAATCCTGCGCGACATCGAGATTCAGGTCGGGCGCACGGGCGCGCTGACGCCGGTCGCGAGGCTCGAGCCCGTCACCGTCGGCGGCGTCGTCGTGTCGAACGCGACGCTGCACAATGAAGACGAGATCGCGCGCAAGGATATTCGTATCGGCGACACGGTCGTGGTGCAGCGGGCTGGCGACGTCATTCCGCAAATCGTCGAGGTGGTGAAGGAGAAGCGGCCGCACGGCGCGAAGTCGTACGAGTTTCCGCATGTCTGCCCGCGCTGCGGATCAGCGGCGCTGCGCGAAATCGACGCAAAGACCGGCGAAGCGGATGTCGTGCGCCGTTGCACGGGTTCGCTCGTCTGTCCGGCGCAGGCGGTGGAGCGTCTAAAGCATTTTGCTTCGCGCAACGCCATGGACATTGAAGGACTTGGCGACAGGCAGATCGAATTTTTCTACGACGAAGGAATGATCAAGACCGCGTCCGATATTTTCACCTTGCCGGCGCGCGAGGCGGATATGTCGCCGCGGCTCGCCGAGCGTGAGGGCTATGGCGAAACCTCTGTGCGCAATCTCTTCGCAGCGATCGAGGCGCGCCGAAAAATTCCGATCAATCGCTTCATCTATGCGCTTGGCGTGCGCCATGTCGGCGAGACCAATGCGCGCCGGCTGGCGCGCCATTTCGGCGATTTCGAATCATTGCGCGAGACGGCGCGCGCGGCGGCGGCGGACAGCGAGGCGCGCGCCCGTATCGATTCGATCGACGGCGTTGGTCCTGTCGTCGCCGAGGCGCTGCATGATTTTTTCGCCGAGCCGCACAATGAACGCGAAATCGATGCGCTCTTGGCGCAAATCACGTTGGAGCCCATGCCGGCGGTGGCGTCCGCCTCGCCGGTCGCCGGCAAGACAGTGGTGTTCACGGGCTCGCTTGAGCGGCTCACGCGGGACGAAGCCAAGGCGCAGGCCGAGCGTTTCGGCGCGCATGTCGCGGGGTCGGTGTCGAAGAAGACCGATCTCGTGGTCGCCGGCCCCGGCGCTGGCTCGAAGCTCAAGAAGGCGGCGGAGCTCGGGATTGAAGTGATCAGCGAAGACGAATGGTTTGAGCGAACGGGGCAGGGGGGAGCCTGAGGAGCGCCAGAGGCGGCCTCGTCCTTCGAGACGCGAGCTTCGCTCGCTCCTCAGGATGAGGCCTAACCGTTTGCGGCAAAAAAGCCCTCATGCTGAGGAGCCTGCGCAGCAGGCGTCTCGAAGCAGAAGGGCGTCCCGGCTGCTTCGCGACAACCTCCTCCCTTTGGGAGAGGGTTCACACCGCCCTTGTTCCAGGCGTGTCGCCCTTCTGATAGGCGGTGCCGAACACGTAATCCCACCAGATCGCATGGACGCCGAAGCCTTTCTCGGCA
>JBFXJV010000420.1:0-3297 GCA_050174515.1 Methylocystis sp. | reverse complement strand
CACTTTGAGCGACTTGACTCGGATCAGACGGATATCCGCCGGAATTCTGTCGCCCGATTGGACATAGACGATGTCGCCGGGAACGACGGCGCTCGTGTCAATGACGACGCGCTGCCCGTCGCGAACGACAGTGGCTTGCGAGGACAGCATGTTGCGGACGGCCTCCATCGCCCTTTCCGCCTTGCCCTCCTGAATGAATCCGATGATCGCGTTGATGACGACGACCGCGACGATGACGGCGGTGTCGATCCAGTGCCGCATCAGCGCCGTGACCACGGCGGACGCGAGCAGCACATAGATCAACACATTATGGAATTGCAGCGCGAATCGCGTCAGGACGCTGCGCCGCTTGCCGACCGGTAGACGATTGGGGCCGTGGACGGCGAGTCGCCTTTCGGCCTCGACCTGACTCAACCCAAGACGAGACACGTCGAGGCGCTCGATGACCGCGTCAGCTCCGATCGCCCAATATTCGTTCGCTTCAACCGACGTCTGCATGCGCGGCCCATCTCCTATGCTGATTGGCGCGAGTCGCGCGGCCGGCTGCGGCGAACAGAACGGCTTCGGCGCGGCCGAACCGGCTGCATCTACATATTATGGTCTGTCTGGAGGGTTTGGCAGCGCTCTAATGCGCCGTCGCGCCAGCTAGATCACGCTGCGTTCGGGCGGACTCGGCCGAACGCAGACTACGTGATCGTTTCTAATTATTGAGAGCGCGCTTTACGCCAAAAGCCGGTTCCCGCTTTTTCGCAGCGGGTTCTAGGCGGCGCCGTCGGCGATCGAGAGGAGGCATGCGTCGCCAACCGGCTCTCCGGTGTCCTTCAGGCCGATCCACTTGTCGACCGCTTTCGGGTCGAAACCCGCCTCGCAATGGTCGCCGATGCGCATCAGCGGGCGACGAATGAGCAGCGGATCAAGGATCATCAACACCAAGGCTTCCTGCGGCGTGACTTTGTCCGGGTCGACCTCGCCGGATTTGATCCGAGGCGAAGCGGCGTTGAACCATTCCGGCACCGGCTTGGCGCCGAAATAGGGACGCAGGCTCGAAGCGGTCCAGGGTTCGCTCACCAGGCTTCGCACCTCGACCTCATGTCCGGAAGCGCGCAGTAGCGACTTCTGCCGGGCATTGCCGGCGCAGCCCGGCTTTTCATAAAAAATCACGTGAGCCATCCGCGACCCTCACAATTGCCCCAGGCGCCGATCAAAGCTTAGCGCGAAATTGTGCAGCGCGAAATGGCTTTAATCGAGGAAATTGCGGGCAGTGCGGGGGTTCTGCGCCGCTTTGGCGGGCAGATGCGTTCTAACGCGAGAGTCCCCAAACGATGCTAACGCGAGACGAGAGACGCTGGAGTCCGGGGCGCAGCGGGATTTCCATCGCGGCGCGAGCGGCGCCGGCCTTCGCCGCGAAAGCGCGCGGGCGCATGTCCCCCTCATTGATCGGGCGGATTTCCAACACGCGCGCAAGCCGCATTCCTGCGGCGTCCGCATAGATTTTCGCCTGACGTTCGGCGTCCTTGACCGCTTCGCGCCGCAATGCGTCGAGCCTTTGCTCGGGATGCGCGACCACGAAATCGACGCCTTCGAAACTGTTGACCCCTTTGTCGATCAGGCTTCCAGCGATTTCCCCCGCCTTGCCGATCGGCGTCACGCGCACCTGGAGATCGTTTCGAGCGCGGAACAGTTTCTGCACCGTCTTGAGCTTGCCGGTTTTGGGGTCCCGCTCCTCCGTGTTCGCCGGCGCGAGCGTCATGCCCAGCGTCTCGACCTCGGCGTCAGGAACGCCAAGTTCCTTAAGCTGAGCAAGCACAGCCTCAGCCGCACGCGCGTTTTCCGTCGCAGCGTCTGCGGCGGACGGCCGTTCGGTGACGACGCCGAAGCGCAAGATCGCCACATCTGGCGCTACCTCCCCGTAAGCCTCGCCAATGACTGAGAGATTTGGGACGCCGTCCTTCAGCGTGTCGCCAAGCGCCGCGCCCGAAAACAGCATCGCGCCGAGCGAAAGTGCGAAGAGGAAACGAATCATGCCATGTCCTAACGAAAGCTGAGCGCCACTGAGCTTTTCAAGGCCGCAAAACCGCCCGCTAGCGGTGCTATTCCAAACAGCATACACAACCTCGGCCCAATGGTCGTCACGCGTCCTCTCGAAAGCCTCATGCCCACGCTATATCATCATCCGCTCTGCCCGCATTCCCGATTTATCCGGCTCATCCTGTCCGAATACGGAATTGACGCCACGCTCATCGAAGAACGCGCAAGTGACCGCCGCCCGGAGTTTCTGGCGCTCGACGCGGCTGGCCGCACGCCGGTCTTTGTCGACGACGACGGGACTGTCGTTCCCGGCGCCGGCGTGATCGCCGAATATATCGACGAGATTTATGGCCCAGAGCGAAGCGCCCAACGGCTGCTGCCGCAGGCAATGCCGGCGCGTATCGAAACGCGTCGCCTCGTCGACTGGTTCAACGTCAAGTTTTACGACGAAGTCACCAACTGGCTGATGACGGAGAAAGTCTACAAGCGCTTCGCGCCTCCAGGCGGCGCGCCGGACATGGACGTGCTGCGCGTGGCGCGCGCCAATATCCGCCACCATATGCGCTACATCGGCTATCTCACCCATACGCGAAACTGGCTGGCGGGCGATCGATTGACCTATGCCGATTTCGCCGCCGCTGCGCATATTTCATGCGCCGACTATCTCGGCGACGCGCCATGGGAGGAAGATGAAGCTGCGAAGCACTGGTATCAGCGCATCAAGTCGCGCCCCGCGTTTCGTCCGCTGTTGGCCTTCCGGGCGCCAGGACTCGCACCCGGACGCTATTATGCGGAACTGGATTTCTAGCCATAGCCGGAGTCGATCGGACGACTCCGGCCCCGCCGCAGCCGCCGCCCGCCGCGTGGCTGCGCTTGACGAAGGTTTGGCGCAGGCAAGTGAAGGCGCACACAGGACAGTCGTATGAGCGCGCCCGACGAACGGGAAAGTGAAACAGTCGAACCCACGCATGGGATCGATCCTTCACGCGGATTGCAGCAGCGCATTCGGCAGCAGGAAATATTGGCGGAGCTTGGCGTCTCCGCGCTTCAGGGCGCTTCGCTCGATCAGCTGCTGAACGAAACCGTGCGACTGACGGCGCAGGGGCTGGATACGGAATTCTGCAAAGTCTTGGAGCTGCTTCCCTCCGAGAACCAATTTCTCGTGGGCGCCGGCGTGGGCTGGAGACCCGGCGTGGTTGGCGTCGCGAAAATCAGCGCGAATCTCGACTCTCCCGCCGGCTACGCGTTGCGCTGCGGCGCGCCGGTCAT
>JBFXJV010000419.1:0-3301 GCA_050174515.1 Methylocystis sp. | reverse complement strand
GCATCGTCGTCGACGGCGAAGGATTGCAGACGCCGATGCTTGCCGGCGCGGCGCAATCCATCGGCGACAAGGAGGCCGCCGCCTTTGTCTGCGCCGGAGAAACCTGTTCGCTGCCCGCATGGGACGAGGCCGGCCTGCTCGCCACGCTTCGTGAGATCGACGCGGCGCAAGCGGGCGCGAGCGGCGCGCGGCCTCAGCCGTGATCGTGGTCCTGCGCGCTGGCCGCAGGTTTGTGGACGACGAACGCGGAGAGAAAATCGCCTGCGACGAGGACGCCGTCATCATCCATTGCGTGACCCAATCCGGGCCGGCGCAGGCTCTTCACCGGCGCGCCGAGCGCCTTGAGCCGTTCTTTCGTCGCGGTCATCGCGCTGAAAGGCACGATCGGATCGGCTTCGCCATGAATCATCAGCACAGGCGGCTTCGAGGCGATGTCCTCCACAAGCGCTCGTTCGTCGTAGAGCGCGCCGGAAAAAGCGACGATCGCCGCCATCGGCTTCGGACGTCTGAGGCCGACATGCAGCGCCAGCATTGCGCCATGTGAAAAGCCGACAAGCGCGAGGTGACTGTCGGGGAGTCGGCGTTGCGCCAGCATGTCGTCGAGGAAGGCGTCGAGAAGCGGCGCCGTCGCCCTGATGCCGTCATTGATCGCCGCAGGGGTCGCATCGGCGTTTTCGAACCATTGCCGCCCGCCGGAGGCGCACGGAAAAGGCGCCTCCGCGGCGACGAAATCGGCCTTGGGCATGGTGGGCGCCCAGTTCAGCGCCTGATCGATGATCGCTGCGCCCGAGCTGCCCGGACCATGCAGCAGCACCACGAGATAAGCGGGCTTGCCGCAGGACAGCGCGGCGATTTTGGGTCCTTCGACGACCGCTGGCATATCGAGTCTCTGGAGGATGTCAGGGAACGCTCATGGAACGGTTTATCGCGATGGCGCATGCAAACCGGCTGCCATCGATTGGCAAGGCGGCCACGCGCCCGCAACTTCGATGAACCCCGGCAGGTCGAGATTTCGGAGTTTCAATTTTTCGCCAGGATTCGAAGCGATCGAGAAGCGTGGAAGCGGACCGACACGGCCCCAATCGGTCTGAGCGCAAAAAGGTCGCTTTCGGGATAAGGCTTGCGCCGCCTCGCGCTCGTTCCAACAATACACGTGCGCCGCATAGTTTCTCGCCGCCACGCTCGCCGGGAGGTTGCCCGCCGTCGACGCCGCCTGCGCTGAAGCGCTCGAAAACGGCGTCCATTCCGCAGCGCGTCAACGGCGGCCCTATTTGGTAGGCCCCCCAAAAACTTCTATCGGTTCAGCAATACCTTTCATCGTCTGTTTTCCGAAAGACTTGAAGCGACCGCGCACTTCATCTTCGAGCGAGCGCCAGACGCGGTCGGAAATCACTATGGACACCCTCAGTTCCTTTGACAGGCTTTCAAGCCTAGCCGTGCGATTGACCGTATCGCCGATGATCGTGTGCTCAAGTTTGGCTTCTGACCCTATGAGCCCGATCACCAGCGGCCCACGAAAAATTCCAACGCCAATCCTTATGGCAGGCAGGTTCATCTTCCTTAGCTTCCAATTGAGTTCTTCCACCCGCTCGATCATGGCGAGCGCGGCGTCCACTCCCAGCCTGTTTTCCATGGTAGCGGCGTCTTCATCGCCGTTCGTCTCGCATTCAACATAGGCTAGAATGCCATCGCCGATGAACTTGTCCACGCTGATCTGGAAGTTGGTAATGACGTCCAACATCGCGCTAAAATATTGGTTCAAGAGAGTTACCACTTCATTCGGCGAAAGGCTTTCCGAGATGCTCGTAAAATTGCGTATGTCCGTCATGATGACGGTCAACTCTCTGTTGATCCCTGTCGTCTCTGTTAGCTCTTGATGAAGGGCCTGCTCCGCTACTCTGCCCGTGACAAATCGGGAAAAATTGTTGAGTAGTCGCGTTCGCTCTCCTAGCGCTTTCGAGAAGGCATTGAGCTGGTCGAGTATTGCGGCCCAGAGACCCCAGGCCTCCCCAAGTCTCGACCGGAAATTGAAATCCAGGTCGTGTAAGCGATCCAAATGGCCTTGAACTCGCGCCACGTGATCACGCTCCGACAAAAAGTGGAAGGTGAAGGTGAGAATCAGCCAGGCAGTCAAAAAGTAAATCACATATGACGTCTGCTCAATGAAGGTGTCATGAGAGACTAAGGGAGCGATCTTGCCGTTGTTAAAACTTTCAGCCTGGCGGATAAGAAAATGTAGAAGAACTGTCCCGACTATAGCTACGGGAAGCATCGTTCTTGCGACGTGCGAAAGCCAGCGCTTTTGAAACCCAACCTGCTCGACTTCGTCTTGTTCACCGTCAGCGTCTGCCAACGCCCAGTTCAATCCGTACACCTGTGTGATGCCCAAAAGGAAGCTCGCAAGGACCAGAATCTCCGGGGCGCGGGAATGCGCAGTCAGGTGGTTCGCGCGCAATAAGACCTGAAGAAGAAGCAGAGCGGTGATCGTTGCTAGAAGGTATGATCCGGCATATATCCAGGATCGGTTTCTTCTTCGACGAAAAAATCCGGGCAGATAGCGCCTTTCGCCGTGGCGCGCCAGAAGAATCACGCCGACGTTCGTCAAATTCGTCAGAACGATGAAGGCGGACGTGTAGTAGCAGCCGAAGCCGAAGCCAGGGATCGAAAGAACCGGACAGACTCGCAATCCATAAAGCGAAAGCAGCGGGACGAACGCGAGACTCATAGCAACAAAGACGACGAGGAAAACGACAAGTCTGTGGGTCATGTTTGCGGACTCGCGCAGCGCCAGGCTCCTGCTTCATAATCAGTTGCTGATGGATGCGGCAAGACATTCAGCGACGAGAGATTGCTTTTAAAGTCCGACTCGAAGTGATCCGCCGGCCAAGGCAGCGGCCATGGACGAGTGGCTGACGCCGGACGGCCCCAATATCGATTGTGTGTCATATTCTCAGATCATGCGCTCGTCGCTTCAACGAGTCCTTGCGGCAATATTGCGCTAGCGCTTCGAAAGTTTGCCAACTGCTCCTTAGCGTGACTCCAGAATTCGTACCCTGGCGCAAATGTATCGATTGTCGCCGCCGCCCCAGCGGCCCAGGCGCGCCAAAATTCGACCGGATCGAGAGCGTCCTTGGCGCTGCGCGCAACGTCATTGATTTTCACCATAAGGTGCCATGAGAAAATCACCGGCAAAATATGCCCGCCCATGGGGAAATATGGATGCATCGCGGCAGTGAAGGTTGACACCAGAATCTCGCCACGGGGCGTCGTATCGTATCCTGTCAGCACGTGGACAGAATCG
>JBFXJV010000418.1:0-3304 GCA_050174515.1 Methylocystis sp. | reverse complement strand
GGAACGCGCGCAATTCGTGCGCATCACCAACGCCGGATTGCGCGAAAGCCATGTCCATGACGTAGCGATCACGCGCGAAAGCCCGAACTATCCGACAGGCGTGTGAGACGCACAAAAAAGGGGCCGCGCAACGGCCCCGAAGGCTTGGGAGAAGAGTTAATGAGCAAACAACCGGGTCGCAAAGCGGCTTGAGAAGTGAGCGTCAAATAAGCGAACAATGAGAGCGTCTGCGCTTGTCTATCTCCTCGCGCCTCTCACTATCCATTAAAAGGCTACGACGAAAATCGCTTCTGCGCGTCATTCGAATTGATGATGACGGCGGTTTTATTGGAATGCGCGCTCAAGTGGCGCAATCAGACCGCGTTCGGGCGGAATCGTGCAGATGCGGATAATTTGAATGATCTCACGAGGCGAGATCGCGCTCTATGCGAAGCGCGCCGATTGAAGGCGCGCCCGAGCTGACGATGGAAGGCAGAGGGCCTCGCGAAGGCCCTCCAAATTTGAATGGGAAAGCGCTGTTCGTAGAATTGCTCAAAAAGGCGAGTCAAAAATTTAGCGCGTAGTCTGGAACCCCGAGTTATTGAGCCGTCCGCAACAATTTCGTCCGCCCCCCCGACGTTCCAGAACAGCGATAAGCCAAATTAAGCCGGCCGGCATCATCCAAATGGATGACTCCGGCCTATAATTAATGCAAATCAATTGTATACGCTTACTCGTCCCTTGTATGCGCTTACTCGTCCCTTGTATGCGCTTACTCGTCCCTTGGCCTGCTAAGCGCGGCGAGTCCGCCGAGGAGCGCAACCACTTCCGCTTGCCGGTTGCATCCGGTCTTTTCCATCACGCCGCGCAGGTGGGTGCGTATGGTGTTGCGCGATACGGACTGCTCGGCGGCGATTTCCTCCAGGGTCTTGCCGGCGACAAGGCCGCGGGCGACCCGCGCTTCGGCGGGCGTGAGATCGTAAAGCGATTGAACCAGCTCGGTCGCAGGGGCCTGGGGCGACCCCACCGGAGTCATCACCAAAACCGCCGCGCAGCGAACGAAAATGTCGCGCGCCGCGCCACGGATCGGCACGAGATTGGCGATCATCGGAAATGCGTCGTCGCCTGAGCGGGCCGCGAAGGATCTCGGCGCGCCGACGACGTCGTGGTTCAGCGCATCCATCGCCTGGCGTAAAAGGCCGTCGGCGGCGGCGTCGACAAGCGTCACGCGGTCATGTGCGCGCCAGCGGACATATTTGCTCAGCGAGTTGCTCGGGTCGTTGGCCGAAATCACCCGCCCGTCGTCGTCGAGCACGAGCGCCGGAAGGCCGATGAGCGCGAAGGTCTCGCCGGCGACTCGAGCGCGCTCGAGTTGCAGCCTCGTGGCGAGGAACGCCGCGCGCGCAAGATGCGGTCGCAACTCGTCGAGCTGGCGGATGATCGACGGCTCAACCGGCCCGCGATTATGCGCGCGCTCCAGGCAGATGATGCCGGTGTCGCCGGTGGGCAGCGCGATCGCCGTGGCGGCGCTGAATCCGAGCCCGCGCGGCCGAAGGAATTCACAGTAGTTGGGGTCGCGTTCGAGCTCCTCAGCCGTATAGACGTCGTCGTCGGTGAGAAACCCCGGATGGCGGCGGCTGAACAGCTTGCCGCCGCGCGTGCAATTGCTGAGCCAGTCGCCGCGCATGAAGTTCTCGACATGCTCGCAGATCGCTGGAGACGCGGTCCAGCGTGACACTCTCTCGCGCGCCGCGAACAACACGCCGCCCTGCGCTTCTGCCAGATGCGAAAGCTCGTCGAGGACATCCGGCCACATGTCCGGCGCAAATGAGCATTCGTAAATGCGGTCGATGAGTTCCTGAACCATCCTCAATATCTCATGTTGGACGGCCGCGCCAAAAAGGCGCGAGCGCTCGCAATAAACCCTATGCAAACGTGCGGCCGGCGAGATGGTTCCAGCCGGCCGCCGGATTGGCGAGAGATCACGCTGTAGTTGGACAGAATCGTCCAAATACAGGCGCCGGGATCAATTCCAAAAGTTTACAGCGCGCCTTCCGCGAAAAACCGGTTCCCGCTTTTTCCCAGCGCGGTCTAGTGCTTGCCGGCGTCGATCGCGACGCCTTTGCGCTCCTTATGAATATAGGCGACAAACGCCGTCATCTTCGGATCGTCGGCCGGCAGCGCGGTCCCCTGCAGCGGATTTTTGATGCACCAATTCACCATTTCAAAGAGCTGCGCGACCTTGCCGAGCTGCTTTTGGAATTTCGGATAGGTTTCCGGATGGGTGTTGGCGGCGTTCGGGTGGCACTGCGCGCAGGCGACGCCATTCGTGCCGACTGCGCCGCTCGTCCATAGATCACGGCCTTTCTTGGCGACGGAATCAAATTCGCCCTGCCAGCGGTCGACATCCGTCGTCGTGAATTCATCGGCGAGCGCTGCCGGCGAAAGCAGCGCGGCGCCCAAAACAAGCGCAATCATATAGCGGCGCATATTCATTCTCCTCGACTTAGTAGTGCTGTTGCGGCGCCTTGCGAATGATCGCCTCTTGATATTTCTTGTCGACGGGCTTTCCGAACCTCGGATCATAGCCGACGACGCGCTCCTGATTGTCCCATAGCTGATAACGCGCCGTAACGCGGCCGGAGCTGACGTCGATCATCTGCCAGCCCGTGGCGTCGCGCTCGAAGAAGGGATCGGCGCGGTTCATCGGAACCGTCAGCACCGGCACATGCGCGCCCGCCTGCGCATAAGTGTCGGGATAGGGCCAGGGCCAGGCCGTCGCCATCACCGCGTTGAACGAGATGTTGCCGATCTGATTATACTGGATCTGATGGACATGGCCGTAGATGACGCTGACGGTCTTAAACGGCTGGAGCAGCGCCTGCACCTGTTCGGCGTCGTCGGTCCAGAAATTCCAGCCCTTGTAGATTTTCTGCAAAGGCGAATGCGAAAAGACGATGAGCGGCGTGTCCTTGGACACTTTGTCGAGATCGTTCTTGAGCCAGGCGCGCTGCTTGTCGCCGACCATGAATGGCGAGCCGTTGGGATTGTCGAGGCCGGCCATTTCCAGCATGCGTTGCTCGGCGCTCGGCCAGCGATGGAACGTCCAGTCGTCCGTCGTGAGAATCGAATTCAACACGACGAAATGCACGCCCTTGTGATCGAAGCTGTACCACTGCGGGCCATAGAGTTTCGACCAATATTCGCCGAGGTCGAGATAATAGTCGTGCTCGCCCATGACGCAGTGGAGCTTGCTCTTGAGATGCGAAAGCATCTCGCCGCCATGGTCGAGCTCCTCCTTCTTGCCGAGCTGCGCCAGATCGCC
>JBFXJV010000417.1:0-3308 GCA_050174515.1 Methylocystis sp. | reverse complement strand
CCCGCGCCCTCGCGCCGCACGCGCCGGCGCCGATTTTCGCGCATCATAATCTTCTCGTCGGCGCGGGCGGCGAGGCTCTGTCGAAGCGGACCGGATCGCTCTCGATCGCCTCGCTGCGCGAAGAAGGCTATGAGCCGATGGCCGTGGCGGCGCTCGCGACGCTGACCGGCTCGTCCGACAATATTCACGCCGTGCGCTCGCTCGACGAGCTCTCGCAAAGCTTCAACCTGTCGCATGTCTCGCGCAATCCGGCGCGGTTCGACCCGGCCGATCTAGAAACGCTGACGCATCGCACGCTCGCCCTCTATAACTTCGAGGATGTGCGCGAGCGTCTCGAAGCTCTGACGATCGTGGGCCACAAGGCGGAGCCCTTGTGGCGCGCGGCGCGCGGCAATCTTGCGCGCTTCGACGATATTCTGACATGGTGGCGCGTCGCGGACGGCGAAATCGCGCCGATCCGTGAAGACGAGTCATTCTTGAAAGACGCGGCGCAACTCCTGCCGCCGGAGCCTTGGGACGAGACGACATGGTCGGCATGGACGAGCGACATCAAGACCGCGACGGGGAGGAAGGGCAAGGCGCTTTTCCATCCGCTGCGGCTCGCGCTGACCGGCGCCGAGAGCGGGCCGGAACTCGCCGCGCTGCTGCCGCTCATCGGCCACGCCAAGGCGCTCGCGCGGCTTGTCGGAACCAGCGAATGAGCGCGGAATGCTAGCGCCTTATCTTGCGAATATTCATGCGATCATCAATGTCGCGGGCCTGATCCTCGACGTCGCCGGCGTGCTGATCATCGTCATCGGCGCAGCGCTCTCGACTCTCGCCTATCTGGCCTGGTGGCGAAAGGACGCGCCGACCTACCGAGGCTACCGAAGGGACGTCGGCCGGTCGATTCTGCTCGGCCTGGAGTTTCTCGTCGGCGGCGACATCATCCGCACTGTGTCCGTCGAACATCCAAGCCTCGAAAACGTTTTCGTCCTCGGCCTCATCGTGATGATCCGCACGGCGATGAGCTTCACGATGGAAGTAGAGCTCGAAGGCCGCTGGCCCTGGCAAGGCCGCAGCCTCGAAATGCCAGCCGCTGGCGACGACGAATCCCCGCCATCGTGATACGACATCCGTCTAAGCGGCTCGCTTGTCATTCCCGACGCGCGCATAGCGCGCGATCGGAATCCAGAGCAAACGCAGCGCTCCTGGATTGGCTCTGGATTCCCGGTCAGGCCTTCGGCCAGCCGGGAATGACAAGGTCCAAGCGAACTGATCAAGCGGAATTCGTATGAGACGCGTAATTCATGCGCGCCGTGTTACGCGAGCACGGCCGGCACGCCGAAGAGCCAAGGATGCAGATAGAACACGAGAGCGAAGACCGCCGTTCCGACTCCGGCCGCGATCGCGTCGCCGCGCGTGAATTGTGATATCCGCGGCGCGCCCCCATCGCCACGCTTCTTCACGGCGACGCGGTCGAAGACCGCCCAGGCGAGAAACGACCCGAACAGGATCATGCCGCCGAGATCGCCATTGACGAGAAGATGAGCGAGCGCCCAGCTTTTGATCGCGACGAGCATGGGATGGCGCAGCCAGCCGCGAATTCGGCCCGGCGGGGCGCGACGCGCGGCGAAGGCGATAAAGGCGAACCAGACCAGCGGCGGCGCGAAATAGTGCATCCACAGGGGCGGAGTCCAAATCTGAATGAGCCCTTCGGCGCGATAGCGGATGAAGCCAAAGACGATCAGCGCCAGACCGGTGGCGGCGACGAGCGAAAAGGCGACCTTATAGGCCTTCAGGCCGTAGCGCTCGATCAGACCGGAGCGGGTTTCGCGAAACGCCGTCAGCGTGTGAACGCCGAGAAAAATAACAATTCCCAGGATAAGAATGAGCATGGCCTCTCCGCCTTCCGCATCTTATTGCTACTAGAAGCACCGCACCTGCGCCTCGGCTTGAGCGCGGCGCAAATCCTGAAGCATATCGCGGGCCGCGTCGGTGTTGCGCATCAGCGCGCCGACCTGCCCCGCCTGCTGATTGACGCTCGCCACGGTCTCGGCGGCGACATAGCGTTCATAGGGCAGAATGGTCGCGATCACGTCGATCGAGCAGGAACACTGGTCCAGTGAGAGCCGCGTATCGCCATTGGCCTTCTTGCAGCCGAAGTCGTAATCGGCGCGCGCGGCGGTCGGGTAATCGTTGAGATCGGCGGCCCTGGCCGAGCCGACCATAAGCGAAAGCTGCGTGAGAATGAGGAATGCCGATAGGAAGCGCATCTTTTTCGTTCCTGACGCGTTCTTTCCCGAGAATTTGTCGCACGCGCCTGGGCGACGCCGCAAACCGGTATTGAACGAAGCAGAGAGAGGCGCAAGATTAAGTTTCAGCGCGGCTGATGTTCACGTGTTGAATAGGATGCGGCTGGATAAAGGCGGAAGACGCCAGGCCCTCGCCTGCCGATGCGAGAGGGCGGCCATCGCTGCGGTCGCGCCAACAGCCGCATCGCCCAGCCGCCGAAACGGGAGGACGGCATGTCGAAGCTCCTTAACGCAATTTTCCTGACGGCGGTGACGGCGCTCGCCAGCGCGCCGTGGTCAGGCGCGCTCGCCCATGGCGCGATGCAGCGCCAGCGGAACGCCTGTCTGCTGAAAGTCGGACCGGACTTCATGTATTTTTCTGGCTACCAGCCCGAGGCGTCACGAAACAGATTCTGCGAGGACATTCCGGCGACCGGCGATACGATTTTCGTTCTTGATTATGGTCAAGACGAGATGCGGGACATGTCGACGGACTTCCGCATTATCCGCGACATCGGCGAACAGGCGGAGCAACAGCGACTGGATTCGGTGACGGTCGCCTATCTGCCGCCCAAGGTCTATCCGGCTGGCACGCTGAATTTCGAACATGTGTTCAAGGAGCCAGGCGAATTCATCGGGATCATCACAGTCGACGGGCCGAACGGCGAGCATTGGGTGTCGCGTTTCCCCTTCACGGTCGGCGGACGGCCGCTGTCGGCGCGAATGCCTTACTTTTTGATCGCTGCGGCCGGCGTGCTGGCGTTGACCATTTTCGTGTGGGGCAAGGAGGAGCAGAAGGCGCGCCGCGTCTAATCGGCGGACGCCGCCGTCACGCGGCCGTCAAACTGCGCGCGCACAGACTTCGCGGAGCCTTCCGACGTTCTGCGTATGTGGAGAGCTCAAACGCCGGACCGAAGGTACGTCCGGCGTTTTTTATTTTTGGGCCCTATTTTTTCGTCCCCAAATGTCTGGTTAAGTCAAAGCTTTATCGAAAAGTCCATGCAATTTTGGGGACTTAACCATACTCTGTTCTTG
>JBFXJV010000416.1:0-3316 GCA_050174515.1 Methylocystis sp. | reverse complement strand
CTCAACGCCGACGACTTCGAGCTCGACGAGAAGCAGCGCACGGTGCATCTCACCGACGCCGGCAACGAACATATGGAGGAGTTGCTGACCGAGGCAGGCGCTCTGACGGAAGGCGCGCTTTACGAGGCGCACAACGTCACGCTCGTGCATCACGTCAATCAGGCGCTGCGCGCGCATAAGCTCTTCCAGAAAGACAAGGATTACATCGTCCGCAAGGGCGAGGTGGTGATCATCGACGAATTCACCGGCCGCATGATGCCGGGCCGCCGCTATTCGGAAGGCCTGCATCAGGCGCTGGAGGCGAAGGAGCGCGTTCAGGTTCAACCCGAGAACGTCACCCTCGCCTCGATCACCTTCCAGAATTATTTCCGCCTCTATGACAAGCTCGCCGGCATGACCGGCACGGCGGCGACGGAGGCGAATGAATTCGCCGAAATTTATAAGCTCGACGTCGTCGAAATTCCGACCAACCGCCCGGTCTGCCGCCTCGACCAGGACGACGAAGTCTATCGCACGGCCAAGGAGAAACTTTCCTCCATCGCCGAGGAGATCAAGGACGCGAACGGGCGGATGCAGCCGCTGCTCGTCGGCACCACGTCGATCGAGAAGTCGGAGCAATTGGCCGAGTTCCTGCTGTCGCAGGGCTACAAGATGATCGACTTCGCCGATCCCAAGGGCCTCTCCAAACTTTATGAGGCGGCGCGCTCCGGCAAGCCTTCGAAACTCTTGGCCGTGCTCAACGCCCGCTTCCACGAACAGGAAGCCTATATCGTCGCGGAGGCCGGCGTGCCCGGCGCAATCACCATCGCCACTAACATGGCCGGCCGCGGCACCGACATTCAGCTCGGCGGCAATGTCGAGATGCGCGTCTCCCAGGAATGCGCCGGCCTCGAAGGCGACGCCCGCGCCAAAAAGGAAGCGGAAATTCGCGAAGAAGTCGCCGACTTCAAGGAGAAGGCGATCGCCGCCGGCGGCCTCTATATCATCGGCACCGAGCGTCACGAGAGCCGGCGCATCGACAATCAGCTGCGCGGCCGTTCGGGACGCCAGGGCGACCCCGGCCGCTCGAAATTCTTCCTGTCGCTGCAGGACGACCTCATGCGCATCTTCGGCTCGGAGCGCATGGATTCGATGCTGGTGAAGCTCGGCCTGCAGGAGGGCGAAGCCATCGTCCATCCGTGGATCAACAAGGCGATCGAGAAGGCGCAGCATAAGGTCGAGGCGCGCAACTTCGACATCCGCAAGAATATCCTCAAATTCGACAACGTCATGAATGACCAGCGCAAGGTGATGTTCGAGCGTCGGCGCGAAATCATGAATGAGGAAAGCGTCGAGGAGCAGGTCGCCGACATGCGCGAGGACGTCGTCGACGCGATGGTGTCGCAGCACATTCCGCATGACGCCTATGCTGAAGCCTGGGACGTCAAGGGTCTCGCAGAGGACGTGAGGACGAAGCTCAATCTCGACCTGCCGGTCGAAGACTGGGCCAGGGAAGAAGGCATCGCCGACGAGGAAATCAAGGAGCGCCTGCTGGAGGCGGCCGACGCCGCCTATGGCGAGCGCGTCGAGAAGAACACCGAGCCGCTGATGCGGATGATCGAGAAGCAGGTCGTTCTGCAATCTCTCGATACGCTGTGGCGCGAACATCTCGTCGCGCTCGATCATCTTCGGCAGGTGATCGGCTGGCGCGGCATGGCGCAGCGCGATCCGCTCAACGAATACAAGTCCGAGGCGCTCGAACTGTTTAAGAGCCTGATGACGCGGTGGGACGAAGCGGTGACCACGCAGCTGATGCGCGTCGAAGTGTCCTTCGAGGCGCCGCCTTCAGCGCCGCCGGAATTGCCGCCGATGGAAATGTCGCACCCCAATCCCGAGGCGCTGATCGGCGGCGGACAGCAGACCGCGATCGACGAACTCAACACGCGTCTCGCGACGGCCGATTTCTCGGCGCGTGGGCCGGCGGTCAGCGACGCCCCGGCGGCGGCGCGTCGCGATCCGGGCAATCCGGCGACATGGGGCAAGGTCGGCCGCAACGAGCCCTGCCCCTGCGGCTCGGGCAAGAAATACAAGCATTGCCACGGCGCGCTGGTGTAAGCCGAAGATGAGGGCCGCGATCTGGAGGATCGGCGTCTCGGCTCTCGTACCGATGCTCGCCTCGTCCGCCTTAGCGCGCAACGATTGGGCGCAGGTCTCCACCGACGATTTTTCGACAATCTACATGGACGCCGCCTCCCGCCGAACGTCCTCCGAGGGAATCGTCACGATCGACGCGCTCACCGATTACGACGCGACCTCGGCCAAAGCCGCCGCCTTCGGCCTAGCCGAAAAGGGGCTGTCCGAAATCGAGAAAGCGTCGTTCGATTGCGTCAATCGGAAATACCGATCCGAGGGCGGCGCCTGGCGCGAAGGCCAGATGGGCGAAGGCAAAATCACGAAGCCCTATCCGCCGAAAGACCAGTGGTCGCCGGTACCCGACTATTACGACGGACTCTTCGCCAAGGTCTGCGCAGGCCGAACTCCAGAATAGCCTTAGCGTCGAATTGAACCGCCTCGCAGCTCAGAATATAAGCGCGGCGCGTTTGAAGCGCCGCCGTCCTGCGATCGTGGGAAAGCGCCGCAGGTTCCCGGGAGCTTGTCGTGACCGCCATTGATTTTTCCAAAGTGCTCGTCGCCCAAGGCGGCGGCCCTACCGCCGTCATCAACCAGTCGCTCGTCGGCGCTGTGCTGGAGTCGCGCAAATTTCGCGAGGTTGAGCGGGTTTACGGCGCGTTCCATGGGGTGCGCGGCATCGTCAACGAGGATTTCGTCGACCTCACCCAGGAGACGACCCATAATCTCGAACTCGTCGCCTGCACCCCCTCTTCGGCGCTCGGCTCGACGCGTGACAAGCCGGACCTGAAATATTGCCAGGAAATCTTTCGCGTCCTGCGCGCGCATGGAATCGGCTGCTTTTTCTATATCGGCGGCAATGATTCGTCGGACACCGTCCGCATCGTCTCGCAGGAAGCGCAAAGCGCCGGCTACCCGCTGCGGACCGTTCACATTCCAAAAACCATCGACAATGATCTGGTGGTAAACGACCACACGCCGGGATTTCCTTCGGCGGCGCGCTGGGTGGCGCAGGCCTTCGCCGGCGCCAACCTCGACAATTGGGCCCTGCCCGGCGTCTATATCGCCATCGTCATGGGGCGCCACGCCGGATTTCTGACCGCCGCCTCGGCGCTCGGCAAGAAGTTTCCCGACGACGGCCCGCACCTCATCTACATCCCCGAGCGCGCCTTCATCGTCGATAAATTCCTGGCCGACGTGAAGGCGA
>JBFXJV010000415.1:0-3325 GCA_050174515.1 Methylocystis sp. | reverse complement strand
CGCCAAAACTGGCGCTCATTGCGCTCGCACGAAAAATCCTCGTTATTCTCAACGCCATATCCCGCGAAAATGCGTCCTTCGCATGCTAACCAATACACAGTTGCCCGGTCAGGCCTTCGGCCTGCCGTGAAAGACAGCTCGGCGAACTGATCAACTGAAGCTGGATTTACAGGCGTTACTTCGCGGCGGGTTTTTGCGCGCCGGCGCCTTGTTTGCCTGTCTGGTCGACAAGATTGACGGTTTCGACCGTTAGCCCATCGTCCACCGCCTTTAGCGCAAGATTCGCTTCGTAATATTTGTGCTCTCCCAACAGCTGGACCGCCTGATCGACACGTTTTTTCGTCGCTTCGATCGGCATCAGGACGCGCGTGTATTTTAGTTCGACTTCCGCAAGGCGCAGCTCTTCGAAGGCCGCCTTCTGCTCGCCCTTCTTGAGATGCTCGTTCGCCTTGGCGATATGCGCCTGATTTTCACGCGTCGGAACATAGTTGTCGGCGAGCGCCAGCGTCGCGTCGATCGGAATGAGGTCGAGCTTCTGGCTCGTCGTCGCGGATTCCGCCTCCTTGCCGTTGATCGTCTCGCTTGCTTTGAAGGTGAAGGAGGGCGCTTCTCTCTCCGCTGTCCGGAGAGATGCTTCGGCGCTGTCCAACAGCTGCGAAACAATTTCCGGCCTGCCGTTGAAGAGCGCGATTCTCGCGGACCGTATCGCGCGGAGGGCGGCGACACCATCTCGCGACAGCTGTATCAGCGCGCGTTCCGCGGCGTTTTTCGGCGCTGCGGCCGAAACAGGAGCGTCTTTCGCCCTATGGTTTGCCGGGGCGGCGGCCCGTTCGGCGCGCGCCAAGGCGGAATGCGGCGCCGATATCGCCAGAAAGAAAGTGATGGCGATCAATCCGCTTGAAAAGTTGAGTCTCATTTTGAATCCTCCGCATAGTATCCGCCGACGCCAAAGCGCGGGTGTCGAAGCGACGCGCGCTTTAGCGGCGATAAGCGGATATTCAACGAATGCTCGCGGGTTCGAGGGCGAGCGCCGTTAGACGAGAGCGGAGCCTATTGAGTTTGAATTTCTGCGGTCTTTCTCATTTGTTTCTGCGCGCGTTTTCGATTGCGGCGACTTGCCGCGGCGCGCGCCATGCCTGATGCGGGCGACTTATGACGCGCCGCGGCGAACGAATTCAATGATTGCCTTGCGCGCGCATCTGCGCGCTGCATCACCCCGCCGTTTGCGGCGCGGTCGCCTCGTAAAGCCCGTCGAGCGGCGTCGTCGAAACCGTCGGTTCGCTCATGAATTGCGCCGCCGCGAGCGTCGCGAAACGGCCGCCCCTCGCCACCAATTCGTCGAAGCCGCCGCTCTCGACGATCTCTCCCTGATCGAAGACCAGAATGCGGTCGGCGTTGCGCACGGTGGCGAGGCGATGGGCGATGACAAAGGTCGTGCGCCCCTTCATCGCCGCCTCCAGCGCCTTCTGGATCAGGCGTTCGGTCGTCGCGTCGAGCGCCGAGGTCGCCTCGTCGAACACCATGATCGGCGGGTTTTTGAGCAGCGCCCTGGCGATCGACAGCCGCTGGCGCTCGCCGCCTGAAAGCGAGCGGCCGCGTTCGCCGACGCGCGTCGCTCGCCCGTCGCTCTGGCTCGAGACGAACTCCGTCGCCTGCGCCAGTTCGAGCGCGCGGACGATCTCCTCCTCCGTCGCGTCGGGATTGCCGATGCGCAGATTATCCTCGATGGAACGCGCAAACAGCATCGGCTCCTGAAACACCACGCCGATATTGCGGCGAAGCGAGCTTAAGGTGAATTCGCGAATATCGACGCCGTCGATTTTCACGGCGCCCCTGTCCGGATCGAAGACCCGATGCAGGAGCCCGAGCGTCGTTGATTTTCCCGAGCCGGTCGCGCCGACGAGCGCGATCGTCTCTCCGGGCTTCGCCGTGAACGAAACGTCGCGCACCGCCAGCCGCCGGCCGTCGTATGAGAAGCCGACATTGTCGAATTCGACTGCGCCGGTCAGACGTTCGGCGTCGCGCGCGTCGGGACGGTCGGCGACGCTCGGCTTAGTGTCGAGAACCGCGAAGAATTCCATGATTTTCGCCGATTGCATAAAGAGCACATTGACGAAGCCGACAACCTGTTCGAGCCGTGCGATCAGCATGGTCGCGAAGCTCATGAAGGCGACGATCTCGCCGATCGTCGCGAGGCCGCGCATATGCAGCCAGACGCCGAGCAGAAAAATCGCGAGAACGGTCAGAGTCGCCGAGGCGCGGCTGGCGACCACCACGAACGCCCACCAGGAGAGCACCGGCAGTTGCGCCGCGAGCACGTCGTCGATGATGCGGTTTAACGCATGCGACTCGCTTTCGATGCGCGTAAAACTCTGCACCACAGGAATATTGCCGAGCGCATCCGAGGCGTGTTCGACGAGTGTGGAATTAAAGCGCTCGACCTGTCCCTGCAGATCCTCAGTGCGCCGCAGGACAAAGCTCGTCGCCAAATAGAAAATCACGACGAGCGCCATGAGCAGCGCGCCAAGCCGCCAATTGACGAATAGCGTCGCCGGCAGCAGCACGAAGAGCGCGACGAAAGAGGCGCAGTTCTCGCGAAAGAACGACAGCCATAGCCCCCACATGGCGTTGGCGCCGTCGAGCATCGTCTTCAGCAGACGTCCGGAATGGACGTTGGCGTGAAAGCTCAGCGGCAGGCTCAGAACGTGGTCGAAGTAATCCGACATCACCGCCAGACGCCGGCGATGCGCGAGGCGATCGGCGTTAAGCCCGACGAGTATGGCGCCGCCGATCGAAAACAGACCAAAGGCCGCCCAGGCGGAAAGGAGCGGCAGCAGCTCGCTCCATGTCAAAGTTTCGCCCGGCGCCTGCGCGCGAGTCATGCGATCGATGATGCGACCGAACAGCATCGGTTCGGCGAAGGCGGCGACGGCGAGCGCGAGATTGGCGGCGACGAGAATCGTCGCGAGCCGCGCCTGTGGCCGCAATAGCCCCAGCACTCGAGCGTAAACGGCCAAGACTGACATTTCACTCGCCTGCGAGGAGGAGAAGCTTTGGCGATATACGAAGGTCGCGACTACGGCGGAGGCGCTCTGCTCTATTCGTCTTCGCCGAAGCGATTGGCGACGAGCGCCTCCAGAGCGTCGAGCGCGGCCTTCGCTTGCGGTCCCGTCGCGGTGACGGTGATGGTCGAGCCCAGGCCGGCGCCAAGCGTCAGAATGCCCATGATCGAACTGCCGCCCACGGTTTCTTCGCCGCGAGACACGGTGATGACCGCGTCGAATTTTTCGCAGCACTGCACGAATTTGGCGGTGGCGCGGGCGTG
>JBFXJV010000414.1:0-3346 GCA_050174515.1 Methylocystis sp. | reverse complement strand
TGTTCAGGTGGAACATCCAAAAGCGGGCGGGGACCAAGCCCGGTCTCGGTGACCAACACCGCGAATCCAACGGTCTCCCGCCCGCGATGACCATCCCACAAAATCAACACACAGGAATCCAGAGCCGATTCAGAAGCGCTGCGGGTTGGCTTTTGGATTCCCGATCGCGCGCAAAGCGCGCGTCGGGAATGACAGACGAACTGTTCACCGCGAAATAGCGCGCGCCTCATCACAACAAAAAGCCGCGCCCCTTTCGGAGCGCGGCCGCAGGCTTTTATACGGCGATCTTCTTACCGGATCACATAAGGCAGCAGGCCCAGGAAACGGGCGCGCTTGATCGCCTGAGCGAGTTCGCGCTGCTTCTTGGCCGAAACGGCGGTGATGCGCGAGGGCACGATCTTGCCGCGCTCGCTGATGTAACGGGAGAGCAGACGCGTGTCCTTATAGTCGATCTTCGGCGCGTTCGAGCCGGAGAAGGGGCAGGACTTGCGGCGGCGGAAGAAGGGACGGCGGGGCGCGGAGCTCATTCTTCCTCTCCTCCTTCAACCTTGGTTTCCTCGCGGCGCGGGCGACGCTCGCCTCTGTCGCCGCGCGGGCCGCGGCGGTCGCCGCCGCGATCATCGTCTTCGCGCTTGCGAAGCTGAGCCGAAGGACCCTCCTCCAACTCGTCGACCCGCAACGTCAGCACGCGCAGAATATCTTCATTGATGCTCTGTTGGCGCTCCATCTCGGCGATCGCCGCCGGCGGCGCGTCGATGTTCATCAGGGTGAAATGCGCCTTGCGGTTCTTCTTGATCCGATAGGCGAGCGATTTGACGCCCCAATATTCGGTCTTGCCGACCGTGCCGCCGAGCGACGCGATGACGGTTTTGAACTGCCCGGTCAGAGCCTCCACCTGCTGGGGAGAAACGTCCTGACGGGCGAGATAGACATGCTCGTAAAGAGCCATGGATTTTTCGCCTTTCCGTTGCCGCGAGCCGTTCCGGCGCCAAGCCCTTCGAGCGTTTCTTGGGGGATGCGCCCCTGGAAAGGCTCGAACAGGAAAGTTCGAAGGCGGAGACACGGGAAGACGGGACTTTAGCCCTCGCTCTTAATTTCCGCATATTCTTGTCCGAAAACCGCTTCGCACTTTTCGGGAATATGCAATCGAGCGCTTCCGTTCAGCCCCCGGCCGGGAACCTCGCGATGGGCGGTTTATACGCGGCTTTAAGCAGGATGCAAGTACGAGAGGCGGCGCGGCTTGCCGCAGGGAAAGCGCCTCAGTATGGTCCCGCCGTCCGGCCGCCGCCAGGAGAGATGAGATGACGCGGAAATTCAGAATGTTCGCGCTGCTCGCCGCCCTCTCCGCCCTGCTTTCCGCCTGCGACAAATGCGGCGGCTTCCAGGAGCTTCGCGCGCCAGGCGTGCCGCACGCCTGCAAGGACGGCGCGCCGCGCTAAGCAATATCTCCAGCACGCCGAAGGCTGTTTGATATAGTTCTCGCCCTGACGAAAGGCGCGCCGGAGTCCCCCTTGCCGAACGCCAGCACCTTCCTCGACATGAAGCGCCGGGAGGAGAAAATCGTCGTCGTCACCGCCTATGACGCGCCGACCGCGCGCTTCGAGGTCGAGGCGGGGGTCGACATTATTCTCGTCGGCGACAGCGTCGGCGTGAATATTCTCGGCTACGCCCATGAGCGCGAGGTGACGCTCGCCGACATGGCCCATCATATCGCCGCGGTCAGGCGGGGCGCGCCGGAGGTCTACATCATCGGCGATCTGCCCTTTGCGACCTACGACACGGTGGAACAGGCGATCGCAAGTTCACGAATCCTGCGCGAGGCCGGGGCCAATTGCGTGAAATTCGAAGGCGCCGAGCCCGAACTCGTGCGCGCTTTGACGACGGCGGGCTTTGACGTCTGTTGTCATCTCGGGCTCGAGTCGCAGCATCATGAAGTGAAGCGTCGCCAGGGCAAGACGGCTGAGGCCGCCGCCAGGCTCTTTGACGACGCGCTGGCGGTCGACGCCGCCGGGCAGAAATTTCTGGTGCTGGAGCTTGTGCCACAAGAGCTTGCGGCGCGGATCACGCAAGCGATCAAGGCGCCGACGATCGGCATCGGCGCTGGGGCGGCGACCGACGGACAGGTGCTCGTCGTCAATGATCTCGCCGGGATCACCACACGCGAATTCAAGCACAACAAACGCTACGGCGCCGTCGGCGCGGCGCTGCGCGAGGCGGTCGCGGCTTATGCGCGGGACGTGCGCGCAGGGCGCTTCCCGGAAGACGCGCACGCCTTCCATATGGCCGAGGACGAACGCGCCGCTTTCGAAAGCCTGCGGCCGTGAGTTCATCCGATTCCCCGGTCGGCCTGCTCATCGTCAATCTCGGCACGCCCGATGCGCCGGACGTCGCCGCCGTGCGGCGCTATCTCGCGCAGTTTCTGTCCGACCGCAGAGTCGTCGATCTGCCACGCGCGCTTTGGCTGCCGATTCTCTATGGCGTCGTGCTCAACACGCGGCCGGCGCGCTCGGCGAAGCTTTATCAATCGATCTGGAACCGCGAGACGGACGAAGGTCCGCTGAAGACGATTACGCGTCTGCAGGCAGAGAAGCTGCAGGCGCGGATCGGTTCGCCGCGCCTCATGGTCGATTATGCGCTGCGCTACGGCGCGCCCTCGATCGCGACTCAGATCGCGGCGCTGACCGCGAAAGGCTGCGAGCGGATCGCGCTGTTGCCGCTCTATCCGCAATATGCCTCGTCAACCACCGGCTCGGCCGCCGACGCCGCCTTCGACGCGCTGCGCGAGATGCGCAAACAGCCGGCGCTGCGCATCGGGGCGCCCTATTATGACGACCCCGCCTATATCGACGCGCTCGCGGCGAGCATAAGAGTCGCGCTCGCCGCGCTCGATTTCGAGCCGGAAATTATTGTCGCGTCCTTTCATGGCCTGCCGCAGGCGCAGATTGATCGCGGCGATCCCTATCGCGCTCATTGCGAAGCGACCTGGAGGCTGCTCTGCGAAAGGCTCGGAATGAGCCCGGATCGGCTGCGTCTCGCCTTTCAGTCGCGCTTCGGGCGCGCGCGATGGCTCGGGCCCTATACGTCGGATGTCGTGTCCGAGCTTGCCGGCGCTGGCGTCAAGCGCATCGCTATC
The DNA here is from genome assembly GCA_050174515.1 of Methylocystis sp. Lineage (GTDB taxonomy): Bacteria > Pseudomonadota > Alphaproteobacteria > Rhizobiales > Beijerinckiaceae > Methylocystis. The sequence goes on along the minus strand of JBFXJV010000414.1, from coordinate 213 downwards.
GTCGCGCCCGGATTCGCCGCCGACTGTCTGGAAACGATCGAGGAGCTCGGCGTCGAAATTCACGATCTCTTTTTAAAGCAGGGCGGCGAGAAATACGCCCGCCTGCCCTGTCTCAACGACAGCGAAGAAGGTCTGGCGTTGATCGAAACTCTGGCGAAACGCGAGCTGGCGGGGTGGATATGATACGGATTCCAAGCGATCCGTTCGCCTGGA
>JBFXJV010000413.1:0-3348 GCA_050174515.1 Methylocystis sp. | reverse complement strand
TGGCAAAAAGAACAAATCATGCACACTGGATGTCAGGGTCAGGCGGGCCTTTGCCCTCCCCGCTATCGTCGCCCCGGACCCGCGCCGCCCTCGCAGCCGTTGCCTGCGCCTACGTAACCGTGCCAGAAGGAATTTTCAGCCGTGAGCCAAGCCAACCTCCGCCTCGTGGAAGGGACGTCCGTGGACAAGACCAAGGCGCTCGACGCCGCTCTGTCGCAGATCGAGCGCGCCTTCGGCAAAGGCTCGATCATGCGGCTCGGCAAGAACCAGAAGGCCGTCGAAATCGAGACGATTTCCACAGGCTCGCTCGGGCTCGACATCGCGCTCGGCGTCGGCGGCCTGCCCCGCGGCCGGGTGGTTGAAATCTACGGGCCGGAATCCTCCGGCAAGACCACCCTCACCCTCCATGTCATCGCCGAGGCGCAGAAGGCGGGCGGCGTCTGCGCTTTTGTCGACGCCGAACATGCGCTCGACCCGGTCTACGCTCGCAAGCTCGGCGTCAATCTCGAAGAATTGCTGATCTCCCAGCCCGACACCGGCGAGCAGGCGCTCGAAATCACCGATACGCTGGTGCGCTCGGGCGCGGTCGACGTGCTCGTCGTCGATTCGGTCGCGGCGCTGACGCCCCGCGCGGAAATCGAGGGCGAAATGGGCGAGGTCCAGCCCGGCCTCCAGGCGCGGCTGATGAGTCAGGCGCTGCGCAAGCTCACCGCCTCGATCGCCCGCTCCAACACGCTCGTCATCTTCATCAATCAGATCCGAATGAAGATCGGCGTGATGTATGGTTCGCCCGAGACGACGACCGGCGGCAATGCGCTGAAGTTCTATGCCTCGGTGCGGCTCGACATTCGCCGCATCGGCGCGATCAAGGAGCGCGACGAGACGATCGGCAACCAGACCCGCGTCAAAGTGGTCAAGAACAAGGTGGCGCCGCCGTTCAAACAGGTCGAATTCGACATCATGTATGGCGAGGGCGTCTCCAAATTCGGCGAATTGATCGACCTCGGGGTCAAGGCCGGCGTCGTCGAGAAGTCCGGCGCCTGGTTCTCCTATGACAGCCAGAGACTCGGCCAAGGCCGCGAGAACGCCAAGAATTATTTGAAGCAGAATCCCGAGGCCGCCCAGCGCATCGAACATGCGATCCGCGAAAACGCCGGGCTGATCGCCGAGCGCATTCTCGAAGCGGCGCAGGACGACGAGGAATAGGCCTCCGTCGCCGACCCTCGGCCGAATCTCGCGCCTGACCGCGAGCTTCGGCAATATCGCGACAGAAGGCGAGCCCGGCGCCGATCGTTCGGCGCGCTTCCCTCCTCTGCCGTTTGCCGCCATTGCCGTTTGCCGCCGAAACTGTCATATCGCGCATGACGAAGCGCGCGATGGCCGCCGCCTGCCGCAGCCTTCGCCGCAACCTCGGACCGTCGCCCGTTTCGTTGAAACGAAAAGCCGCTCCAGGTTATTGTTTTAAACGCCTCTCCCGCATCGGCGCCGCCGCTTCGCGAAAAGGGGCGCATTCGCGAGCCGTGACCGAATGAGTGGCGTCAACCAGATACGAACCGGCTTTCTCGATTTTTTCGCGCGCAACGGGCATGAGAAGGTCGCTTCGTCGCCGCTCGTGCCGCACAACGACCCGACATTGATGTTCACCAATGCCGGGATGGTGCAATTCAAGAACGTCTTCACCGGCGTCGAGAAGCGCGCCTATGCGCGCGCCGCCTCGGCGCAGAAATGCATGCGCGCCGGCGGCAAGCACAACGACCTCGACAATGTCGGCTATACCGCCCGCCATCTCACCTTCTTCGAAATGCTCGGCAATTTCTCCTTCGGCGATTATTTCAAGGAAGGCGCGATCGAACTCGCCTGGACCCTGGTCGCCCGCGAACTCGGCCTGCCGCGCGAAAAACTGCTTGTCACCGTCTATCATGACGACGACGACGCCTATGATCTGTGGAAGAAAATCGCCGGCTTTTCCGACGACCGAATCATCCGCATTCCGACATCCGACAATTTCTGGAGCATGGGCGATGTCGGCCCCTGCGGCCCCTGTTCGGAAATCTTCTATGACCAGGGCGAAGGCGTTGCGGGCGGCCCGCCCGGCAGTCCCGAGGAAGACGGCGACCGCTTCCTGGAATTCTGGAACCTCGTCTTCATGCAGTATGAGCAGGTCGCGCCCGGCGAGCGCGCGCCGCTGCCGCGGCCGTCGATCGACACCGGTATGGGATTGGAGCGCATCGCCGCCCTGCTGCAGGGCGTCCATTCGGTTTTCGACATCGATCTCTTTCGCGCGCTGACCGGCGCCGTCGCCGATTTCACCGGCGCGCCGGTCGACGGTCCGCAGGGCGCAAGCCACCGCGTCATCGCCGATCATCTGCGCGCCTCCGCCTTCCTCGTCGCCGACGGCGTGACGCCGTCCAACGAAGGGCGCGGCTATGTGCTGCGCCGGATCATGCGCCGCGCCATGCGCCATGCGCAGCTCCTTGGCGCCAAAGAACCGCTGATGTGGAAGCTCGCGCCGACGCTCGTCGCCGAGATGGGCCAGGCCTATCCCGAACTGGCGCGCGCCCAACCGCTCATCGCCGATACGCTGCTCACCGAAGAGACACGGTTCCGCGCGACGCTCGCGCGCGGCCTCGCGATCCTCGACGAAGAAACCGCGGCGCTCGGCCGGGGCGCCAAGCTCTCCGGCGAAACCGCGTTCAAACTTTACGACACTTACGGCTTCCCGCTCGATCTCACCGAGGACGCGCTGCGCCCGCGCGGCATCGCGGTCGACAAGGAGAGTTTCAACGCGGCGATGGAGCGCCAGCGCGCCGAAGCGCGCAAGGCCTGGTCCGGCTCAGGCGAGACCGCGACCGAGGCTTTGTGGTTCGCGCTCAAGGAACGTCTCGGCGCGACGGAATTTCTCGGTTATGAGACCGAGAAAAGCGAGGGCGTCGTCACCGCCATTCTTCACGACGGCGCCGAGGCCTTCTCGCTCAAACAAGGCGCGCGCGGCGCGATCCTGCTCAATCAGACGCCCTTTTACGGCGAGTCGGGCGGACAGGTCGGCGACGTCGGCGCGATGCGCGCCCGCGGCGTGCGCTTTCGCGTCGAGAACACGCTGAAAAAGCTCGGCGACCTCATCGTCCACGAGGGCGTCGTCGAGGAAGGCGAGATCGCGCCTGGAATCGCGCTCGAACTCGATGTCGATCACGAACGGCGCAAACAGGCGCGCGCCAATCATTCGGCGACGCATATTCTGCATGAGGCGCTGCGCCAGGTGCTCGGCGAGCATGTCGCACAGAAAGGTTCGCTCGTCGCGCCTGATCGCCTTCGTTTCGACTTCACCCACCCCAAACCGCTCACCGAAGA
>JBFXJV010000412.1:0-3360 GCA_050174515.1 Methylocystis sp. | reverse complement strand
TTATGCAAGATCTTAACTATCAGCCATTTGATCTCAACGCGGACAACGACGCAGCATTGGACGTGGAACAGGTTCAAACGGCTGTCGAGCAGCGCGGCTATTGCGATTTCTTGTTCCGGCACGCCGCGTCAGCGAAGAGTTTTAAGTCCGAGCGGGCCCGTTGCCTCGTCTGCGACGCGGTCGCGTCGCGGTTTCGGAGAATAGACGAGTATGATTATTGGAAATGCGGATCTTGCGGGCATATCTTCATCGACAGGGAACAATCGTCGGAATTTGGCAAGGATTTCTATAATTCAGCCAAGTATAAAGCGGTTGCGGCGCGATGGCCGCAAGAAGAGCGGCTTCATCTTTTTAAAATCATGATGGTCGAGATCGAGACTGTTCTCGGTCGTAAACCGCAGTCTGTCCTCGACTTTGGCGCTGGTTCGGAGGATATTGCGGAAAAACGCCAGATATCCAGCGCCGCTACATTTTATGATCCTTATTTTTTTGTCGACGAAATCGATCAATCGATGCGCTTTGACGCGATCATCGCGACAGAAGTATTGGAGCATTTGTTTGATCCGACAGGCGTTTTGCGCGAGCTTCGTGGCTATAGCGACATGGTCTTTGCGACCACACTGCTGAGCGATCTAAATTTTACGCCAGAATACCTTATGCCCAGCGGCGGCCACGTTTCGATCTTTTCGACAAATTCGATCGCGCTTGCTGCTCAGGCGGCGGGATTCGACCATGAGATTGTACATTGGTCCGATCAATCGGATTTCTATTATCATAGACTCATCGCCAAATGATCCGCGCCGGGTCGGACATGCGCACCAAGCCTCGCTGAAGGGCTTGATCAAGGCCGCGTACGGCAGCAGCGGCGCGCTTAAAGAATCGTTGCGATCTCCTCGAAATCGAGCCGCGGACCGCGAGGATAAAGCTTTGCCGGATCGCCATAGCCGATATTGATCAGGAAATTCGATTTTATCCGGGCTCCTTCGAAGAATTCCGCGTCGACCATCGCCCTGTCGAAACCGCTCATCGGCCCGCAGTCGAGACCCACCGCGCGAAGCGCGAGCAAGAGATAGGCGCCCTGTAGCGAGCCGTTGCGAAAGGCCGTTTCCTCGATCAGAGTCTCATTGCCGACGAACCAGGCGCGGGCGTCCGTCGCCGGATATAGGCGGGGCAGACTGTCTGGAAAATCGAGATCATAGGCGACGATAGCGGTAGCCGGCGCGGCCATGGTTTTTGGGCGGTTGGCGTCCGACAGCGCCGGCGCGAGCCGGGCCTTGGCCTCGGCCGAGCGCACGAAGACAACGCGCATCGGGGAGCAATTGGCGCTTGTCGGGCCCCATTTTGCGTAGGCTACGGCGCGCTCCAGCAGGCTGTCGGGCACGTCCCTGTCGAGCCAGCCATTATGGGTCCGCGCGCGGGTAAAGAGCTGTTCCAAAGCTTGCGGCGCAATTGGACCCGCGTCCTGGCCTATCGTCGTCATCCCATTCCCCGCGCAGCTTCAGATATCGCGCCCCTCGACCTCAATATGCAGGCGCTCCTCGATCTTGCGGAGCGATTCCTGCTGGGGCGAGATTGCGAGCGATTTTCGATAGGCGGCGAGCGCGCCCTTCTTGTCGCCGGACTTTTCCTTGAGCGCGCCGAGAGCGGCGAGCGCGTCGAAACGTTTCGGCTCGAGCGTCGCCGCGGTCTCGAGGTCAGCGATGGCGCCATTGTCGTCTCCCTGCGCCGCCCGCATTTTCGCCCGCAGCGCATAGGCTTCGGGCCATTGGGGCGAGAGCGCGACGACATAATCGATGAGGCGCATAGCGAGCGATGGCGCGCCAGCGGCGTCCGCTGCAATGGCGCGGGCGGCGAGCAGATTGGTCGTGTCCGACTCGGAGCGCGACCAGCGGCTGACGATCGACGCGGCGACGCCTTTCGCCTCGCGCTCATCCTCGGCCTGCTCCAGGCGCAGATAAAGCCGCTCCATCTCTTCTGCGCGCCGCTCGACAGGGTCTTTGGGCTGCGGAGGCGGTCCTGCGGCGGGCGTCCGCCGCTGGGGCGCCAATTCGCCGCCTCCCCGGCCCGGACCAAGCGCGCGGCTCCCGGGCGGCAGCGGAATTCTTCCGATGCCGGGAATGAACAGGAAGTTTTCGCCATCCTGTCTGAATGATTCGATTGACGGCGGTCCCCACTCTTCGGCGATCGCCTGCGGCGCCGGCAAGGCTGCCAAAAGGCCCGCCATCAGGGGAAGAAAGCGCAGAATTCGCATCGGGCCGAACATAGCGCAATTAAAGCGAAGCGGCCACAGAGGGGCGCGCCGCAGCGTATTGCATTAACGTTTTTTAAGCCAAGACTCGACGCCTTTCTCGCCAATTCATCCCCCGTTCAGGCGAGGCGCGCGAATTCTATTCTCACCAGTTACGAATGTTAGGAACCACCCGCGCTTATAGCGCCAACATCGCTGCAGCCCCACGTCAGGCCGTGGAGTTCCTGGAGTTGGAATCGATGATGAATACGATACGCCGTCTATTGCAAGAGCATGGCCGTCTGCATATGCCGGTGGCGCAATTGTCGGACTTCGACGATCTTTACGGCGCAGGACTGACGCCATTCGCCGCCATCCGCACGATGCTCGCGCTTGAAGAAGCCTTCGACGTGGAATTTCCGGTTTCCATGCTGCGTCGACAAAGCTTCGCTTCGATCAACGCCGTTGGCGATTGCGTCAACCAGCTGTTGATTGCGACCGAGCGCCGCGCCGCTTAAGCGGCTGAGAGCGCGGGGCGATTGTCAACTCTCTCGTTGCGCGCTTGTGATGGCGCCGAAGCGTTAAGCCAGGCGCCTTGAAGGTCGCGACGATTCGGCGCCACCCATGGTTGCGACGTCTCGTTCGCTGCGCTAGTCGTCGTCTGTGGAAAGGTTCGAATGACGAACCTTCGCGACGACGAGAATTCGATGCCTCCCTATCGTTCACGAACGACGACCCACGGCCGCAACATGGCCGGCGCGCGCGGCCTGTGGCGCGCGACGGGCATGAAGGAAGAAGACTTCGGCAAGCCGATCATCGCCGTCGCCAATTCCTTCACGCAATTCGTGCCGGGCCATGTCCATCTGAAGGATCTCGGCCAGCTTGTCGCCGCCGAGATCGAAAAGGCGGGCGGCGTCGCGAAGGAGTTCAACACCATCGCGATTGATGATGGAATCGCCATGGGCCATGACGGGATGCTCTACTCCCTGCCCTCGCGCGATCTCATCGCCGACAGCGTCGAATATATGGTCAATGCGCATTGCGCCGACGCGCTGGTCTGCATCTCGAATTGCGACAAGATCACGCCGGGCATGCTGATGGCGGCGTTGCGTCTCAACATTCCGACAGTGTTC